>JAYSRH010000046.1:0-15106 GCA_043721115.1 Fibrobacteria bacterium
AAGCCCGGATGCTGAATTCAATAAAATAAAAGCCGTGGCCATAGCGGCGATTTCCCGGCTTTTCCCAATTTTCATAAAATGCAAAATGGGCGACAGGAAGATGCCTCCGCCTATACCTACCAGACCCGCCAAAAAGCCAAGTCCACCGCCAAGGCTGATTCCCAGGACCCATAGGAATTTTGGACTGATTTGATCCATCTCCACGCCTTCATTTTTTTTGGGAACCAAAAGCGCGAAGCCCGATAAGATCAAGCTCGTCCCCAAAATGATAATCCAGAGATCAGTACGAATCTTGTATATCCCGCCTAAAAGTGCCATGGGAATGGATGCGGCCACGAAGGGCAAGATGTTTTTCCATTTCAAATAGCCTTTACGTGCCAGGAACCACGCGCCTTGCCCGGTAACAACCAGGTTACATGCCAAGGCGACCATCGCAAAGGACTGGGCCTTCCACCCTACCAGTACCAATAAGGCCAGATAGGACGACCCTCCACCGAACCCGGCGGCAGAATAAAGCATGGCGATCAGGAAAAATCCTGTAACGGGAATCAGCATATTGGAATAAAGTTAGGAAAGTGGCTGGAGTTCTAAGCCGGAACTTTTTCTATTCGATGCCCATGGCTGCAATGCACCCAAGCCTCGCTGCCATCAGCATAATATTCCCACTTCCAAATTGGCACACGGTGTTTGATCTCCGTCATGGCTTTGGAAACCGCCGCGAAGCTCTCTTCCCTATGGGCGGAAATGGCGCCAACCCAGACGACAACCTCGCCCGCTTCTAAGGAACCGTAGCGATGGACACATATAATATCAGTCAGCGCGAACTGGTGCTGTATGGCATCGAGGATACGGTTTCCTTCTTTGATGGCCAATTTTGGATAGGCTTCATATTCGAGGCCCAGTACATCCGCCCCATGATGATGGTTGCGCACTCGGCCTTCAAATGCGACAAAAGCTCCGCAAGAGGGATCGATCAAACTATTTCTCTGGGCGACTATATCGATGGGGTCTTTTGTGAGCCGAAACATTTTCAGCCTCCAGATACTGGGGGGATAAAAACTACAGTATCACCTTGCTGTAGTGGTTTCTCCCAAGGTGAGTATTCGTCATTGACGACCAGATGGATCCTATCTCGGGAAATTGGAAAGCGATACTGTAGGTGCAATTGATCATACAGATCTACCGGATCCTGGCTTTCCAGCTTCAAGATTTCTCCCGATTTTTTCGTGCAGGTTCGGAATAAGGCGTAGTATTCAAGTTGGATCTCGATGGAGGTTTGCACGTCGTTCATGGTTGAATTTTCCTTTTTAACGGCAGGCTATCCGCCCAGGGCGTACATCGGTTGAGGGTTATGGTCTGGGTGCAGGATCGGTTTCATGGCCATCACTTTTTCTAGAATACCTGGAAATTCAGATGATGACGCATGCCGCAGGGAAATCCCTCCAGGGCTCATGACGCAGGCCCGCAAAACACCGGTAGCCGACAAGCGCAGTCGTGAACACGTTCCACAAAAGGCTTTAGATTCGGAAGCGATAAAACCTAACCGGGCGCCGCATGCGCTATTATATAAGATAGCCGTGGAGTCGTATTCAGCGGCCACGGATTGCACTTCATTATCCAACATAATTCTAGAAAGCATTTCGTCCGCGGACATAAATCGCTGTGCGTGTCTATCGAGTTCCGGACCAATGCGCATGTATTCCAAAAACCGTACTTCAACTCCAGAACGGGCGCTCCAAGCTGTGAAATCCGACAGCTCATCTTCATTGATTCCCCGCATGACAACCATGTTCACTTTAACCTTGAATCCCAGGCTAGCGGCCTTTTCGATACATCCCATCACCACGCGGAAATCACCACCACCCGTAATGGTTTCAAAGCGTCCAGGATCCAAGCTGTCCAAGCTAATATTCAAATGCAACCAGTCCTGATCTTTCAAAAATCCAAGATGCTTGGCCAAAAGCTGGCCATTGCTGGTTATGCCTTTCCGCTTGATGGGTAGGGCTTCCATCGCTTGAAGGATTTCACGGAATTCCGGACGAACCGTAGGCTCGCCACCCGTAACCCGTATTTCTTCAATGCCAGCATCTACAAGTTTTCCACATAGGCTGCCATACTCTTCCGGTTCCAACAATAAACCCTTAGGTGTAAACACGGCCTTTTCCGGCATGCAGTAAAAGCAACTATAATTGCATGCATCCGTTAACGACACTCTAAGTTTTCGCATAACCCTGCCATGCGAATCGATCAGGCGCGCACGGGTGATTACCATGAATAGAACATCCGGGGAAGCTTCACGTGCGAATCAGAAAGCAAAGGCTATACCAAAAGGCTATTGACCTTGGCTCATTATGAAACCACTTATATGCTAGTGAAAACGCTTAAGGTTATGCGCCCAATGTGCAAACTGTCAATTTTGTAGCGCATTCTTGTCATTATGGCATGCGCGGCATATGCCTATGGCTAGGTGGTTTAGGTGTCAGTGCACTTACTTAATCCCAGCACCTCAATCGAATCAGGACCATTTCATCGAATAGTACTCCGCTGCCTCCTTGGCTGCTTTTTTACCTGAACGCACCGCTTTATCAATGCCGGCACCTGAAAAACTTGTTCCCGATAAAAAAAATCCTGGCATCCTGTGTTCAAGCCAGTGCTCCAATGCCTTCAAGCCCCTTTCATGTCCAACAAATAATTGCGGTAATCCGCGTGTATGCCGAATACAAGGAAAATCTTTTCGTTCGCCTTTTGGATTCAGAATCTTCTGGATCACTTGCCCTGCAAATTTATGAATGGCCGCCTCGCCATAGAATACAATATTTGTGCGTCGCGCTCCTCCGAGCATGACCCGAATCAGTTCCAGTCCCTTCGGGCAACGCGCTGCGGCCATGCGTGAAGGAAAGACTACCGACAGCACTCCTTGGCCAGCATGTGACTGCAAAAGACATCCTTCCCCCTTGAATGTTCCCGCCAATGCGGGCTTATCCAATGTTGCATGCGCAATCACAATGGGTGCATGCGGAATACCGTTTAGGAAGGTTTGAAATTCATTGGGCCATGATGGGACTAATGACGCCAATCTATGCGAGGGCAAACAGCTGACTACGCCATCAAAGAACTTTTCACCCTTGCCTGTCTGGGACTCCACACAGAGTCGATACAGAGGCTCCCGAGTCAAGGCCTTTACCTGGTGGGAAAAACACAATTGCACTCTGCGCCGCTGCAGTTCAAGCGTTAAGGCGTCGATGATCCCTTGTGAACCTTTCTTGCAGGTGACGCTTTCAGGGTGGTTGGGTAACTTGGTTTTGTGCGCGCGGAATCGCTTCAACCCCTGTAAAAATATTTTTTTTCCAAACCCCATGGCCAGACTTCCAAACTGCCTTTCCATAGATTGAAGCTCCGGAAGATTGGCGGACATACTCATAGTGGCGGGATCACCAGAAAGAATTGCAGCGGAATATGGCTCCAGGAAACATTCCAGAAACTCCTCTCCGGTTCTTCTTCGGAAAAAATCGTGCACGGTATCCGCTTCCGGCCGCTTGCCTCTGGGCATAAACGGCTCCAACAGGAGTCGCATAAAACCAAGGGGAGAAATGAGGCATGAGGTTAAAAATTTCCAAGGGGATCGAGGTAAAGGAATCAGTCGTTCACCATCCCAAATGCCCATTGAGCCGCCTTGTGAAGCAGGGATGAGCATGGGACCCAACCCAGCTAAGCGCAGCATATCCCCGGTTGTGGTTTCGCCTGCCGGAAAGACTAAAGGGCCTGTTTCTAAAAGACAACCGCTCTCTCGTTTTGTGCCAATCAATCCTCCCAGACGATTTTGAGCTTCATATAAAGTGATTTCAGCTTGGGGTAGAAATTCTGTAAGCCAGAATGCCGCTGAGATGCCTGCAATTCCGCCTCCTAGTACTGCAATTCTTGGACGAACTGCATTGTTCTTTAGATTTTCCATGCTAGTGTCCAGGCTTTTTTGTTCTTTTCGCTCACGCAATTGCTAGGCCAAATTTTGACTTGAGCCCACGCAGTATTTTTTCGGGTCGTACTACAAAAGTTTCGCCATATGGACATGACCTTATGCCAATGAGGCAGATAATCGCTCCAAACGGAACTCAGGATGCCGATATTTGCCTTAGATGCATTTTTTGAAATAGGTTTAGATTTTGCTCTATGCTCTACTCGAAGCCGCTATGCCCAATTCACTGTACACGCCCTATTCCGAAATTTTAAGCCGACGTGGATGGGCCGGCACGCGCATTCGCAAAGTAACATTAAACGGTGGCTTTACCTGTCCCAATTTGGACGGCACTAAAGCCCGTGGAGGATGCACCTTTTGTGACAATCGGAGTTTCTCTCCATCTGCAGGAGATCGCGGCAAAGCAATTCCCGACCAACTCGAACAAGGCATCACGTACCTTCGCGCCAGATTCAAAGCGGAAAAATTCATCGCCTATTTCCAATCTTATTCGGGAACCTATGCACCCGTTGAAAAACTTCGGGCGCTTTATATGCAGGCTCTGGCCCATCGGGATGTCATTGGATTGGCAATCGGGACGCGCCCGGATTGTATCACTCCTGAAATTGCAGACCTTTTGGAAGAATTGGGTAGTAAAACCTATCTCTCACTGGAATTGGGCCTGCAATCTTCCTTCGACGCTTCTTTGGAACGTGTAAATCGGGCACACAACTTTAAAGATTTCTCCCAGGCCATGGACCTCTGTGACGGCCGTGGTTTCGAAATTTGTATTCACGTTATCTTGGGTTTACCTGGTGAATCTACATTTCATTATCGTCGCACGGCATGTTCGCTCATACGCTGGAAATACCATTCCCTAAAAATCCATCCGCTGCATGTTGTTAAGGGTACGGTTTTGGCTCGTCAATTTGAAACTGGCCAATACCTTCCCTTGGAAAAGCAATCATACGTACAAGGTCTGGTCGACTTTTTGGAACGCGTTCCGCCACAAGTCGGCATTCAACGGTTCACTGGAGACGCCCCGGAAAGCTTGCTCCTGGCCCCCCTCTGGTGCCGAGATAAGT
This sequence comes from Fibrobacteria bacterium, assembly GCA_043721115.1. Lineage (GTDB taxonomy): Bacteria > Fibrobacterota > Fibrobacteria > UBA11236 > UBA11236 > Chersky-265. The sequence goes on from JAYSRH010000046.1 coordinate 5,038, forward strand.
CGAAACTGAAAGAGGCCATGTTGGCGGAATTTCATGAGCGGGATACCTGGCAGGGGTATGCGTTAGGTTACCCTAAAAGGATCGCCCATTTAGAGACAATTGATCCAGCTCGAGATCCGGTGCATTAAAGAATCGGGCAAATATGGACCTTGAAAAGGCATTCGAAATCCACTGATGCCGGGTTTTCCTTGCAACTTCCACAGCAGGTAGCTATGTGCCGGATCCCCGGGCTTAACGAGTTGCATGTCAGGCACGCCATAGCTCGGTCGTCCAACAAGAAATTCCGGGACTACGGAATCCAGAGCTAGTCCAAATGGTGCGTTGGGATAAAAATGACACTTAGCACAAAGGGGCGTAAAGATTTCCAATTTGATGCGCTTAAAAATGGAGTCCGCTTTGAGGGAATCTGGTTTTGCGAAAAGGATCTCCCCTGGTATATTTCCATTGTCATCCGGACCGGACCCACTTCCAGTACATGACGTAATTGAACCTCCGAGAGTTAAAATACCGAGTAACCATATCCATCTCACCGTCCGGCTCCTTGACCTTAAACGCTCCGTAGCAGTCCACAAAATTCAAAGATACGAGGACATGACCTCCCTTGCCAGTAAATCATGTTGCCAGCAGGACTGCGTGAATTGTCAAATTGGCTTGGATATACTTCTTTCCCTGCTAACATGTCATTTCGGTACTTCAAAAAGAGTGTGCTGTATCCACACTTCCGCTTAAACCCAGTTATTTCAAGTAAATATTCTCGCAATATCTCCGGATTACTTTTTGCTGGCTCAAGAAAGAATGCGCTTATTCGGAAAATTTGTGGGCATCCTATTTAGTCTCATCCTATGCGCTTCTGGTGTGGGCATCGTCTATGCCCTCCTTCATTTCGACCGAAAATTCCCTACGCCATATCCAGCCATCCGTGCAACCTCCGATTCCGCCGTTATTTCTAGAGGTCGCTATTTGGTTTACGGACCCGGCCATTGCGCCGATTGTCACGCGCCTCCACACCTAAAGGCAAAGGTGGACTCTGGATTTGAAGTGGACATGTCAGGCGGGTATGCCATCAATACTTATTTGGGAGAAATCCGGCCGCCTAATATCACCTCGGACACAGCTACCGGCATTGGCGGTATCGGTGACGCCGAACTAGCACGCTTCATGCGCTATGGTGTTAACCACAACGGTCAGGTGGGATTGCCTATCATGATGTATGCCAACCTTTCCGACGCGGACCTCATTGCAATACTTTCCTTTTTACGCACCTTGCCACCCGTCAAAAACTACGTACCAACCAGTCATTACAACTTGTTGGGGAAAATCACCAAGGCCTATTTTTTGGAACCATTCGCCCCCAAAGTCGATCCACCCACTTCACCCAAACCAGAAATGACTATCGAATACGGGGAATACTTGGTCGACAATGTTTCAAATTGCGGTTCGTGTCATACTGCCCGTAATATGAAAACGGGAGAATATACGGGACCATATTTGGGAGGAGGGATGATCTTTCACAGCAGCAATGCACCGGGTACAACGGTAATCAGTCCCAATCTCACTCCTGATTCTGCCACGGGTCGAATTGTCGCCTGGAGCCTGGACCTTTTCACAAAAAGGATCAAAATGGGAAACCTTAACACCAGGTCCCCGATGCCATGGGGTCCGTTTAGTCGCATGTCGGATCGTGATATTGGAGCGATTTACTTATATCTTAAGAGCCTGAAACCCGTGCATAGAGAAACTTTTTTACCAAAGAGATAACCACCATGACTCCAGTTCATTTGCATCTGCTCATCAACCATGCTCCTGTATTTGGTACACCAATCGCTTGCTTATTATTGTTGTACGCGTTACTCCGAGGCAAAGAGGACGTGCGCCACGCAGCATTGGGACTCCTGGTACTTGTGGCATTGAGTACGCCAATCGTTTTCTTTTCCGGAGACAATTCAGTGGAAGCAGTCAAAAAAATAGCCTTGGTGACGGAAGCGACCATAGATGCCCATGACGAAGCGGCAGAAGGAGCTTTTGCAATGATTGTTGCAGTAGGGGTCTTGGCGCTCGCCCAATTGATTCTTTGTAAATTTCCAACAATGGGAAAGCTTAGTGACCGATTAGCTTGGGCAACTGTGGCACTGGCTGCTGTTTCTTTTATATGGGTAGGCTACGCGTCTTACTTGGGTGGAAAAATAAGGCATGCAGAAGAACTTGGGTACAATTCACCACAATGCCCGGATGCCACGGACGTCAACATGAACAAAAGGTCCATGGGACTTGTTCCGAATATATTTTCCAAGTCCACCCAAATAGGGTAGAAACATCTCACTTAAAGTCATTCGATTGACCCAATCAAAAAGAATTTCCGAATCTTTATCGTCCACTTTTCCATCTTTATTCAGGTCGTCCATTTCTCCGTCCTCGGGATTCGCATCTATAAAAATGTCAGCGGCGCCACCAAACTGATGCGCGCTGAAGGTTACGTTTCCAATTTGATGATTGTAAAAAGGCGTGCGGAATCCACTCATAATATGAAACGTTGGACAAGGATATCCCCTGGCATTCACTTCTCCCAAAATCACTTCCAACTTTAGAATTAGCCTTTCCTTTAAAACCAAATAAGAAGTTGGTCCGCTAGGCTGCTTGCAAATGAATTGTCCAAGCTGAAAATGTGGAGAAACCATTGCCAACATTGTTTTTGGATCCGCTTTAATGAACCCACGAGGCGTGCGGTAAAATTCGAGACCTTTAATTGGTGCTGCCGGGTAGGTTCCGATATGGTATCCGGCCAGGTATCCATCCAGAATTTTTGCAGCGGGTACCATTACAAAGACATTGAAGAGCATCGAATCTTCCGGCATGGCTCGATAAATCACTATCGCATAAAGTCCACAGCTGTCAGGAGCTGTATATACCCAGCTGTGGGGACTAGTTTTTTCGGATAAACCTTCTTTCAAAACCAGAGAAAAGGAATCGATAACCTCTTCCTTGATTTTCAGATTCAAGGTTTCGCCCGGAAGCAAAAAAACCGCGTTGATACGGAATGAGGACGCCTCCTCCTTATACTTGATTGTAAATGTTGCCTTGCCTGGGTCGAACATAAGGGTCGAAGCATGACAAACACAAACCGGAAAAGCAGTGAACAGAACCAAAACCTGCCAAGCAAGGAATCCGTTTTTCATTTAGTGACTGCGCACCCATGCCTATGGAACGACTATTTTAGAAACGAGGTCAGCACCCAATCTTTTATCCCAACCGTAAATATCAGGACGAAATTGGAGGCCGCCTTCTGAGTCGATAAAAGCGGTGCGATAAAGTATATGCACGGGAATTCCCGGTTCTGCCATTGCGATAGTATACGGTTCTCCTTTTTGAATTAAGGTTTCCAGATGCGGCTGGTCCCAACTAGTGCCCGGTCCGAAAAGCCATATGGCAAGCTTTAAAGGATTTTCCACACGCACACATCCATGACTCAGCGCGCGTTTCTCTTTTTCGAAGTATTGTTTGGAGGGCGTATCGTGTAGATAAATGTTAAAGGGGTTGGTTAAGTTGATCTTAACGCGTCCCAACGCACTCGATTCACCGTATTTCTGCCTAATTCGAAAGGTAAAATGAGCAGTATCAATTTTATCCCAATCGATTGAATCCGCCCGTAAAAGCGTTTCCTCCTTAGTCCAATCGGCTAAGAGTTCCATGTCGTGTTTTTCAAGATATCGCGGATCTTTTTTCAATGCCGGCAGCATTTCGTCCCGGGCTATGGAAGCAGGAACATTCCAGGCAGGGTTCAAAGTTACGGCGATGGCACGATCGCTGAAAACCGGTGTGCTGTCAGACTTGCGCCCAACTACTACCCGCATTGAAAACGTTTCCAATCCATGTTCATAGGCTTTAAGCCGGAAATCTGCAATATTGATCCTAATATGCCGCTCTCCCAAATTTTGCGGCAACCATCTCCAACAATCGATGTTTAATTTCAATTGTTCAATTCTTTCCCGGAGGGGTACATTAATTTCGCGCAAGGTGGCGGCATCCAATTGTCCGGTTGAATCTACTCCATGGGTGCTTTGAAAATGTTTGATAGCTTCGACTAATTCAGAGGAAAGACTATCCGGACAATCGCCAGCCGCAAAAAAGCCTTCCGCTTGGAGACGAAGGCACAGCACTTTTGCGATCGGCCCACTGACACTACTACTTTTACTAGCAGCAGGTAACGAGGTCACAATAGGCCATTCACCCTTGCTTAGCCGTTGACGGTAAACGGCCAACCAATATTTCATCTTACCGTATTCGGGCTGTTGGGGTACTATTTGTCGGAGGCTTTCACTTATGCCTTTTTGGTCCGATATGGTTTTCTGTAAATAGGTTGGCAAGTTGACGACTTCAGCGCTCACATGCCATGCGTCCTCCATTGTTCTAGGCTGACTTCTGCCAAAGAGCAAATGATTGGAAAAGGTCAAGTATGTTTCAGTTAGTAGCAAATCTAGTTCCGCGGCTTTATTGGATTCTAAAGGCAAACGCCAGAAATAATATCTTTTGCCTTGGCGTAACAAAAGTTCAATTTTTTGGTCAGGATATTCTCGTGGTTCCAGACCCTCTTTGTCACAATTTTGGATTTCATCCAATAGTTCCCAAGCTCCTTGAATTGGATTCCCATGAATTACCCAAGCGAGTTGAAATTTCCGAGAATGATAAAATTCGATGATTTCTTTTCGATATTTGTGCATCCTGACTTTACCAGTGTCTTTGGATGGTGATAAGACCGAATCAAGGTATTGATGAAAAATAAATTCAGCTTCCGATCGCCCAGTGGAAGCCTGAAGTCTATTTCCAGAAAGCAAAATAAGAAGCAGGAATCCCATCGCCCTCACCCAGTTAAAGGGGTGAAGAGTTCTGATGAAAAACCTGCTTTGCGTCAATGTATTCAATCCTTTTATTGAACGAGGTCGCTTTTATTAGAACGGAATGAGTATCTGAAAACCGATTTAACAATTTTTGAAAGAAAATACAGGCCAGTGACGCCTGCACCTATGGTAAGCGTGGTGCCAACAAGTTTTGCCACTTTAACCGGTTTAGAACTTTCAATCGTCTGCAAATCAGACCCATCCGTTTGATCCTTGGAGGAACCCTTGTTCACATTTATTTCCATGATTTTCAATAACGTTGTCATATCACTTTCCGGCCGCTGATAACGCGAAGCAGAACAATGACAATTGCGACAACCAGCAAGATGTGGATAAATCCACCCATGGTATAAGCAGAAACCAAACCAAGAATCCATAGGACGATTAAAACTACTGCGATGGTATAAAGCATGATTTTTTCCTTTTAAAGATGTTTGAATTATCTACTAGCGGTTGTACTCGGAGAGTACTTCCTTATTCAGCACTTGAAGCTCCGTACGACGGTTGTGCTTGCGTCCATCGGCAGTTTTATTGTCATCCTTGGGTTGGTTCAGACCATAACCCTTGGCTGTCAATGATCCTTTGAGCCCTGGAGCAACTGTTAGCATATAGGCGGCTACGGATTGAGAACGGCCTTCACTTAAGCCCATATTATAAGTCGCACCACCTACGTTGTCGGTATGTCCTGAAACCTCGATTTGAAGTTTGGGATATTTGGTGAGCATCTTGGCAATGATGTTTAAATAGGGCTGGGAATTAATGGATATGTCCGTTTTTCCAGTCTCGAAATAGACAGCATCAAGCAAAAGCAGGCCAGTTGAAAGCAATTGTTTTTCAGCATCGCTTCGTTTGGATTTTTCTTCTTCAAGTTTGCGTTTTGCTTCCGCTAAGGCTAAGGAATCATTTTGTGATTTTCCAGCCATGGCCAATGAATCCTGTCGAGCTTTGGCAGCCATAGCAGCGGCTGCGGAATCGGATTCTGATTTTTGGTGCATCCGGGCCAGTGAATCCTCTCGCGAATTTGTGGATATGGTATTTGCTAAATCACGATTTCTGGATTGGAGAGCCAGCCTTTCGTTGGTTTCTTTTTGTTCCTTGGCTTTGGCTGCGGCTCTTTTTCCGTATTCGGTATCAAATGTAAAGGCAATTCCACCAAATATGCGGTAGGGTTCTAATGCCCGAGTGCCTGAAACGTCATCTCTTGTGCCAGACAAAGCAATGTCCCCACCCAAGGTCAGGTTAATTTCAAAAGGTGTGCGAAATTGTACCGAAGGGGAAATCCACAGTGGATCCGTACTTACTTCTATTTTTTTGAACGGGGTCCGGGAATGGATTTCCATTCCAATAGACGCAGCGGTGACATTGAATTGTGCACCGGCACCCAGTAGCAACAGCGCTTCCGTACCTGATTCAGCTGATGTGCGCATGCCCTCATTCAAATGCAACTTTAAACCCATTTTTTCATGGCCTAATGTCAAGGTCTGAATCAGTTTTGCCATAAAGTCCAAACCTGAGCGGGTTTCGAAATAGTTGTATCCGTCGGCATGATTGGTATTTATCGAATTGTTGGATAAACCCTGGTAAATCGCCACTTGGGCCGCCATTCTCACGGGAATTTGAGGTGAGAAAGGCAAGGTGCCTTGTATGCCGCCCCCCACTGAACCTAATCCAGCGGCGGTATCACTGGCATAATCTGTAGATCCGAAGCCTGCCAAGGAAGCGAAGACATCTATCTGACGATTGACGCCAAGTGATATAGAACCAATTCCGGTGAAGATATTTGCATTCTTATTTGGCCCACCGATAAAATCTTTCTGCTGTTGATACCAGGAGCCGTAGACACCGAATATCAGACGTCCTTCGCCTAAGGCTTCAGCGGAAGAAGTTTGGCTCAGGCCCCGCGTACCATAAAAGGTGTTGGTCGGCGCGATGACATTGATATCCGTATTCGCTTCAATTCTTGCCGTTACTGGAGGATCCACGTCCGTTTGTCCGTTGGAAAACGGGACAAAAACCGCACCCACCATGAAAAGGCAGGGCGCCAGGAAGCGTGACGTTATGGAATGTTCATTTTTCATTTGATTCTTTCGGATTGAGTGATCTTTGCATAAGGAAAACCTATTGTGGGGTTCCTTTTCAGCTAAGGTTGATATAGATATGAAAAGCATTTGGTCCTATGGGGTATTAACCCCAATGCCAAGCGAAAACTCATGCCTATGTTAAGCAATGCTTTTGTATTATTTCACCGTGCTTCAAGTTCGCGTCACATTTTGGAAATATTGGGAACTGTTTAGCATTACCAGACTATTTGGGTTTCTCACCAAGAATTATGGTATCGATGTTCCGGAATCTCCCGTCATTCCGGTCACCAAGGACAACGCAATAACGGACAAGTCCAATGGCATGGATGGCACCGAGGTCCGCAGTAAGCATGGCGATTCGCATTTGGGGCATCTCTTTCCGGACGGCACAGGTCCCACGGGCATGCGCTATTGCATCAACTCCGCATCCTTGCGCTTCATCCCTAATGAAAAATTAGGGGTGGAAGGATACGGCCAATACCTGGCTTTGTTTGAAGGGCAATCAGGCAAGCGCTGATAACTCTCTTCCTTGAAGTAAGCGGCTGCTGGAAATTTTCGAGGAAAGTACCACACTCAACATGGGGCTGTTGTAGAATACTGGGATTGGGTAGCCTAACTGGGGATTCCGAAAGGCATTGATGCTAATCTCCCACCGTGTCAATATCAAGCGGAATCAGTGCTGTGACAGTGGTGCCCTGGCCTTCCAGGGACTGGACGTCAAAGGTGCCCTTGACCATCTCCAAACGCTCCCGCATACCAATCAGTCCCAGGCGTTTCTCATTTTTAACCATCTGCAGGAAATCCATTTTGAAACCTTGCCCATTGTCTTTAATGTTCATGCAGATCATACCGTCCGCAAGTTTTTGGATGCTTATTTCCACTTCCTGAGCCTTTGCATGCCGGGCCACGTTGGTGAGTGCCTCCTGGGCAACTCGATAGAGAACCGTGGCCAAAGCAATATCCAAATTTTCCACACCGGAAAAACTGGTGAGGCTGACCCGGATGCCGGTGTCCTCCATGAAGGTTTTCAATAAAGAATTCAGGGCCGGAATCAGTCCCAGGTCGTCAAGAACAGAGGGACGCAGATCGCGCGAGAACTGGTGGACGGTTTCCACGGACCTTTCCACCATTTGTTGCACCACCGTGAAATGCTTTTGAAAATTTGAACCCACGATTTCCGCCTGCTTTTCCAAAGCGACCAGCCGGATATTGATGCCTATCAAAGTTTGCACGACTTGATCGTGCAACTCACGACTGATGCGCAATCGTGCCTGCTCCTCGGCGTGCAGCAGTTGATGGGTGAAGAGCTTGGTCTGTTTCTGCAACTGTTTTTGAAACTGCTCTCTTGACAGGAGGATATCCTCCTTCGCCTGCCGCTGGACAATTTCATTTTCCAGCGCATCCATTCGAACCTTGGTCGCCTCGACCTGTTTGCGGTCGGTGATGTCGCGCGCCACTTTCGAAGCACCAACGACAGTGCCGGCAGTGTCCTTAATCGGCGATATCGCGACCGAGACGTCAAGCAACCGTCCATCCTTGGTTTTCCGCAGCGTCTCAAAGTGCTCCACGTTTTCGCCGACCCTCAACTTCGCCAAAATCTGGTTTTCCTCGTCGTGCCGGTCATCGGGAATCAACCGCAAAATGGAAACGCCCACCATTTCTTCCGACGTATAACCAAATAGTTTTTTCGCCCCTTTATTCCAGGTGGTAATGGTGCCGTTCAGGTCTTTGCTGATGATGGCGTCATTCGAAAACTCGACAATCGCCGCCAGCCGGTTTAAAGCCATTTCCGCCTGCTTGCGTTCGGCGATTTCCACCTGCAGTTGCGCGTTTAGGTTTTCCGCCGCCTCGGCCAGTTCATGCTGGCGCAGCGATCCGAGCAGCAGCGCCTCGTTCATGGCGCGCATCTTTTCTTGCTGCGAATCGGGATCGTTCATGGGGACCTGATTATTATTTTTTTGCCTTCGGTTCCGGCGCAGGTTCATCTTTTTGCGCCTTGCGTGGACCAGTGCGCTTGGGAATTCCCGTGGTTAACGCGTCGTAGTCCGTGGATCGCGGGTGGATAACGACCACGCCCTTGTCGGTAATGATATATTCGCGGATGTCTTTGCTGTGATTGCCGCCGCGCATTTTAATCACAACCATCACCTTGCGAAGCTGGCCGTCAATTTCCACATAACGCATTCGGATAATGTCATCCGTCAGGAACGAGATCGTGTAATGGCTGAAGGAAAACCCGCTAAATGAATCCTCCACTTCGACCGTGCTCAATATAGTGACACCGGCTCCCGTCAACGCTACGATCAGCCGATACAGCGACTCGCGAAAATCTTCGCGGAAACCGGGCGCCAGCGCCATCTCAAGACTAACCAGCGAATCGATCACCAGCCGTTTCGCGTCGATCTTTTCAACGGCATCGAGAATTTCCTGCATAATTTCATCCACTGAAAGATCGAGAGGACGAAGATAAAGGATTTCCAATTTTCCCTGTTCCAGTGACTTTTTCAGATTCAAACCAAAACCTTCGGCGCGATCCGCATATCCTTTCGGGCGTTCTTCGAAGATCGCCATGATTCCCGCTTCCCCACGGCGAAGGCCTTCGGAAATAAATTGCGTGGCAAGCGCTGTTTTGCCCGTGCCAGAGGGGCCGGCGATGAGAAGACTGTCACCTTCGAGAACGCCCCCGCCCATCATCCTGTCCAAATCGGGAATGCCCATGGAAAGCCGCCGCCGCTGCACCATGGGCTTCCTTTCCCGGACGAATCCCAGCGTGCGTGAAAAAGCTTGTAGCCCGGCGTTGCTGATGCGGATGGTGTGCAATCCCGGCACCGATCCTTGCCCGCGCACTTTCATGATTTGCAGTTTTCGCACGACTGAATTTCTCTCCACATTCTGAGTAAGCCAGAAAAGGCCATCGGCGATAGTGAAGATCGGATTATCGCGAACCTCTTCCGCGACATATTCGCCAACCAGAAACGTCGTCGCTTCCCAACTGGCGAGAAACTGGGCGAGGCGCTGGATGAACGATTGCATATCAATTTCTTTCGATGCGCTCAATACTTTGCGCACCACGGTGCGAAAGGAGTCCACCACAAC
>JAYSRH010000047.1:0-2126 GCA_043721115.1 Fibrobacteria bacterium
CACCCAGAGGTGCGAGTAGGAATCACTGGTAAATCCACCGGAACCTATTTTTAAATAGCTTTGTGCTTGGTTGAGCGCACCTTCCGTGGCATTGGCCAAATCCCCGATTCGGATCACAAACAAGTCGCCGTCGCCACTAGCCCTCTGAAGCGCCACTGCCGTTGCATATTGCGGATGGGTAGACCATTCCGGTTTATCCCATCGCAGGTAATATGTTTCATCGGTTCTTTTGGCCTGCCAAACGACCAAGTCATTGCGGTTATATATCCATAAATTTTCATGTAGACCTTCCGTTATGCTATCACCGGTTATGGTCCTATAGTACACACCACCGAAAGCCAAAATCATCATATAATCCGAATGGAAACTGCCGATGGGAAAGGGATTCATGGAAGGATTGCATTGTTGCTCGCCGTTCGCCAGAGTCCGCGTATATCTTTCCATACGGTTGTACAAAGCCGAGGTAGCATAGGAGGTACCGGCCCATTCTCCATCCAAGGACAGGCCGCCACGATAAGCCCCCGGGATGCCGGAGGTATCAATGGGGCCAAGTAGCGTATCACCCAGAACTTCCACTCTGTAGGTACTGCCGTTTATCTGCCCGCAGGCAGTTGAATAGTTGACCAAGCCAGCCAGCGTGGCAAAATAAATCCAAGTCTTACCCCCTTCACTATGCCAATGCGGATCGGCCGTCACATGGGCTTTGGGGTCGAGCGGTACCCGCCAAGCGTCTTTTCCGCCGGGCACAGCGTCCAAAATGAAAGCAGGCTGGCCACGGGTAGTTCCGGCATATACAATCTTTTTTCCATCTGGGGAAAAAAGTGGACTATTGATAGATCCCAAAGCGCCCGTTAAGCTTTCATCGTCATGCGAAATACGCGTCACAGCGGCTTCACTACCTGTGTAATCCACTAAATACATTTGCCGGTTCAACGTAAACACCAGCTTGGCAGCTTTGCCTCCGAAAAAAGCCCGTACGGAATCAGCTGGAGCCCAGTGAATGCCTGGCAAGGTAATGAAGCTGCCGCTCACTCTTTTTGGATGCGTATGCGTCGTTACGGCAATTGGTAGCAAAGCCAATTCAGATGGATTTTCGCAAGGACGTGGAGGAAAGTAAACGGGACCGGATCCGGGATTATTACAGGCAATGACGCAGAATATACAGGGGAGAGACAACATTTGACGTAGGAAAAACTGCATTCGACTCCATAAAATAGAAAGAGATCTTAACCTAAATCCTTTCCATCTCGATCAAATTCTATACTTTTCAAATAGCCTCTGGTAGGAGATGACATGTTAAATTTCAGCTCTAATAAGAGCCCCCTTAAAATACCCGCCACTATCGGTGCATTCCATTCATGCCCATTCCTGTTGCACTTCATCCTGTTTTTCGGATTTGTCAAAATGATCGCAGCGGAGCCGCCCAGGGGCCGACCCGTAACGCCTGAACCGGAAGAGCAAGCCGCCCAAAAGGCATTGACTCAAAACCTCAAGGGCAAAATCATTTGGTCTACTTCCCGTGATGACAATCACGATATTTATATTATGAATATCGATGGAACCGATTCCCATCCTCTTACTAAAGGCCCTAAAACCGATTGGTATTCCCGATTTTCACCGGATGGAAAATTGGTTTTGTTCACACGTTCAAAGTTGGATTGGACCATTGAAACGGACGCCAACTACCCAGAGCGCTGGGACACGTTTGTCATCCATACGGATGGCAGTGAGGAGCACCTGCTTATTCCAAACTCAACGTGGGCATGCTGGACTCGGGATGGCAAAGCCATTGTATTTTCACGCGGCCCCAAGGTATTCAAATGCAATCCAGACGGAAGTGGCGAAGTCTTGCTGGCGGACGGAGACAAAGATTGGAAAGGCGGATTGGCCCAACACCCATCCCTATCCGATGACGAGCAGTTTTTGGCCCTAACATTGCGAGGGAGTTCACGAGAGACGGGCATATTAAATCTTTCCAATCACCATTATTTTACCTCAGGAGGAGGCTGCCAGTTCAGCTTTTTCCCGAATTCCCATCGGTGTATTCGAGTAAACGAAACCGGTCTCGGTGGCACTTCCATCTTCGCCTTTGACCTCAATGAGGACGGGACGCATGGCAAAATTGA
>JAYSRH010000048.1:0-5289 GCA_043721115.1 Fibrobacteria bacterium
CGTGACCTACCGGCACTTTATAAAAGGGATAGGTCGAATCGGGAAATATAAAAGCACTGTCCCCTTGTTCCAATTGCCATTGTTTTTGAAAAGTTTTTCCCAATTGGGATACGTCCACGGCTGCCAACTGCGCGCTTTTATGGTTTGCCAAGCTAATCAAGACCGTAGAAACAAACGGTCGCAACTTAAGCATCCGGAAGCCACCGGTCCAAATGATATTGAGAAAAACATACGCTGCCGCCACCCCTGCCACAGTTCCAAGCCAGGCACCTGGCGCCAATCCGGGACGTAGGACCCAGGATCTTTTCCGGAAAAACGCAAAATAAAATATCCAGACAATGGGCACACAGCCGATAAAAATACCCAGGGAAAAGTAAGGCACACTTTTATCCGCAGCGACAAAAGTAAAGACCTCGCGAATGGCGGCGGTATTGCCATAGGTGGAAATTGAGGACAAATCCAGGTGCATGCCCATGAAGCGCATCGTCTCATGATCCGCAACGGTGCAGAGAAGGAGTACGGAATGCAGTCCACCTAAAAGCCAGAAAAGCCTGCGCGCAGCCTTTGGCCAATGGGCTGCGCCGCAAAGGATTAGAAGGATCAATATTGGCAGCGACCATAGCGCTATCCACCATGCGTCAATGGCAAAGGCATGGAAAATATACCAGTCCGGTTTGCCTACAAAAGGGGAGCCAAAGGCATCCCTACGGAATATGAGAAAAACACGCAGTATCGCATGCGTTACCCAGACGGAAAACAAAAACGCCAAGGCAGGATTGGCAAAAGTACCGACCTCCCTAAACACGCCGCTAGCGAAAACGGTGGCTAACTTTCCAGTTTTTGGGCTTTGGTTATCGGCAGTCATTTGGATATTCCATGTTCAGGCATTAAAGATACAACCACAGCAAAAGCTTTGCGGCCTAAAGAGCTTTGCTACTTTATCTCCCCAAGACGGGAGGCACTATGTCAGAAGACAATCAACCTAAATTACCAGAAGGCGCTTACAACGAAGCCTTGATTCGGGGCAAGATGCGTCGAGCCCAAAAAGGCCTGCTATCCGGAGGCCGCACCGCTGAGGGTGAGGTGCAGGGCAGTGGTTCTCCCAATCGTCACGGCATGCCCCAATTGCCTCCCGGTCAACATGAAGTCAAAAACTGGCCAGTACTGGACTTGGGTGTACAGCCGGACATGCCCAAGGACCTCTGGCAACTAACGCTTAAAGGCAATGTGGAAAAGCCCACTGTCCTAGATTGGGAATCCTTTATGGCTCTGCCCCAAGTTGAGGACATCTCGGACTTCCACTGTGTTACTTCTTGGAGTCGAATGGACAACCATTGGAAAGGCGTTCGCTTCCGCACACTTGCGGAATTGGTTTGCCCTAAAACCGATGTCACCCATGTGCATGTAAAAGCCTATGACGGCTATTCCACCAATTTGGCTTTCAGTGAATGCCTCGATGATGATGTTTTGCTGGTTCACGGCTGGGAGGGCATCGACTTGCCCAAAGAACACGGCGGTCCCGTTCGTATGATCACCCCCAGAAAATGGGCCTGGAAAGGCGCCAAATGGATCAAAGAAATCCTGTTTTTGCCCCAAGATTTACTGGGTTTTTGGGAATTGCGCGGCTATTCCAATACGGCCGAGCCATGGTTCGATGATCGTTATTCCTGAGGAGAATCCGTTCGTTTCACATGCGTGAAAGATTCCGTAGCGCCATCAAGGAGCGCTGCCCAACATCCGATATTCGGAATCCCGTTCTACCGGCATCCGTCCCTGTGCGCGAATTCGCGCCTTCAATTCTTCGGACGTGACTGCCGGATGCGCAATGCCACCGGCCATGGAATAGATACGGGTGGTATCATCTACGGTACCGTCCAAATCGTCCACGCCATAATGGAGAGCAAGCGCAGCCTGGTCCAATCCCAGCATAACCCAGTAGGCTTTAAGATGCGGAATATTGTCCAAGAAGAGCCGGGCCACGGCATAATTGCGCAGATCCTCTTCCGGCGACACTTCGGGAATATGGCTTAATGCATTTGACTCATTGCGATAACGTAAGGGAATGAAGGATTTGAAGCCTCCCGTGCGATCCTGCAAATCGCGTAGGCGGGACATATGGTCGAGGCGATGTCGGTATTCCTCAACATGACCATAAAGCATGGTAGCGTTGGACATGAGGCCTATTCCGTGGGCGGCTTCGTGAACCTCCAGCCAGGTATGGGCCGGTGCCTTGCCTCCAGCGATGCGTTTGCGCACCTCCGGATCGAAAATTTCCGCTCCCCCACCGGGCAATGAGCCAAGGCCTGCCAGCTTGAGCCTCTCTAAGGCTTGCGTCAACGTGATGCCACTCTTACGGGCGAAAAAGGTGATCTCCACAGCGGTAAAGGCCTTGATATGGATTTCCGGTCGTTGGGATTTTACAAAAGCACATAGCGCTTCCCCGTATTCCACTCCGCGTTCCGGATGCACCCCACCGGTAATATGTATTTCCGTCAGTGTCCCTTGGGGATAGGCATCCAGCTTAGTCTGTAAATCCGCCAAGCTGTATTCCCAAGCCCCTTCGGCCACTCCAGCTTTGGGCGGTCGATAAAAGGCACAAAACTTGCATGCATACACACAAATATTGGTGGGTTCGAAATGGATATTGCGATTGTAATAGGCATTCTCCCCGTGCAGCCGTTTGCGAACCGCATCGGCCTGCGTTTTTAGCCAAGGCAGGGGGGCTTCCTGATACAGGATAAGCCCATCCACCTCGGTCAAGCGTTCGCCCAACCGCAGCTTTTCCAGTAGCTGGGGAAATCGCGATTCAAAACCAGGATCCGAAGGGAACGACATAGCGGGCATAGGCCGAAAATTAGCATTTCAGGCACCCTTACAGGTTTCGAATCTTGGGCTATTATTAACCACCTTAGAATAGCAATGACCTTGAAAGGGATTATGGCCACCACAGTAGACGAAATCACCATCAATTTCTCGGAAGAAGATGGCACGCAAGTTTGTAGGGAAATAGAAAAGGAAATTCTCACCAAGGGCGCTTGGGCCACCATCATGTTCAAATATCAAGACCTGGACAGGACCAAGGGTGAATTCAAAGCGGCAAAGATTTCCATTCGCAGATACCAAAAACGCAATGGCGAGTATAAAACCAAAAGCAAGTTCAACATTTCTTCCATCGCGCAAGCCCTGAAAGTGATGGACGTTCTTAAAAAATGGACTGAAAACGAAACCTCCGCCGAAGTGGGTTCGGACTCAGACGACTAAATCGGATTTGTATGCTGAAAGCAACCTGCATAGATGCCGGTTCTATTTTGATCCCCCGGCCCAAAAATCTGACCCGTCTCGCCGAAAAGGTGTTGCGGGCCGAAGGGCTGAAAGGTCGTGTTAATCTGGTTTTCTGTGAAAACGAGTATGTCCGAAATTTGAACCTCCGCTACCGAAAACTGGACAAAGTCACCGATGTCCTCTCCTTTTTGTACGAGGAAGAGGACATTCTAGGTGAAATCTATATCGCCTCCTTGCAGGCCAAATATCAGGCCCCTCGCTGGAAAAACTCGTTTTATGCCGAATTAAAGCGCCTGGTGGTGCACGGCGCGCTGCATTTAGCCGGTTATGACCACATGAATCTCAAAGATCGCAAACGTATGCGGCTGATGGAGAACCTATATTTAGGTTTAAAAAAATGAGCACCCTTTAGCCTTCATATTCCGTGGAATCAAACTCTAGCCTTTTGCAAACCTTGCTTTACTTCCTTATGGCTGCCTGTGCCAGTGGGGTTCTCAGCGCGGTTAAAACCGTGCTCGGCTTCTTCCAAAGGCAGAATACCGAACATTCCTTGCATGGCGAGTCTGTCAAAACGCAGTCCTTGGTTGCGCAGGCTACCAAGGTTTGGGCCAAACGGGGCTTTTTCGAATCCATCAGTTTAGGCCGCTTTCTTCTAGATGGCATCGCCATAATCAATGGGATGCATTATTTGCAATGCATTCTGCCTGGCAATCAATTGGCAGGTTTGGGACTCGTTTCCTTAGTGCTCACCTTTTTGATTTCCCATTGGGCATTTCCGGTTTTGGCCCAAGCCTTTGCCCCCTCATTAGGCAATATCGCCTTACGAGTCTACAACATTTACAGCTTTTTCCTGATGGGGAAAATAGGCGAATTCCTCTTTCAAACGCATGACATGGCCATGCGAAAACTGGGAATTGATCCCACCCTGAGTTTCTTGGGTGAAACAGATCTTCAGAAAATGTCTCCCGCCGTAGATGAGGACAATCCCGATCGCAGCGGACTTGAGGATGATGAAAAAGAAATGATTCGAAGCATTTTCGATTTACGTGAAACGCAAGTCAAGGAAATCATGACGCCGCGCGTCGATATGATAGCTCTGGAAATCGGGGCGAGCTTCCGCCAAGTGATGGAAGTCGTCAAGCTTGAAAAGTTCAGTCGAATCCCCGTATATCAAGAAAGCATGGACAAGATCCAGGGCATTCTACACACAATGGACCTGATCAGCCTAAGTGAAAATACCGATCAGAGTGGCTTTCAATTGGCAAGCCTCCTGCGCGAAGTCTATTTTGTTCCCCGCACCAAAAAAATTGGCGAACTCATGCGGGAGCTGCGTAAGAAACATATCCACATGGCCTTGGTGGTAGATGAATATGGCGGCACAGCCGGGTTGGTCACTTTGGAAGACATCTTGGAAGAAATCGTAGGGGAAATCCACGATGAAGACGAGACGGAAACCTCACGTATCCGCAAAATTGAAGAAGGCATTTTTCTGGTCGACCCTATCATTTCCCTCTCTGACCTGAATGCGGAATTGGGCCAGAATCTTAAGCCTGACGACGCGGAGATTCAAATCGACACATTAGGCGGTTTCATACTTTTCGTCCATGGAAAAGTTCCCGAACAAGGCGAAGTCATCCGCTTCAGGGATTACACTTTTGAAATCATGGAAATGGATGGCCAGAAAATGGAAAAAATCCGATTGAGCTTGCCCGTACTGGTCAATAGCTAAGGCTGCGGATGCATGACCTCAGTCTTGCTGACCGCGAATTTTATTGATGTTGCGCAGCAAATCGTCATTGTAGAAATCCAATAGAGGCAACATATTCAGGATTTTATCCTTTTCTTCCAAAGTATGTGATATCCCTTGAATAGCCCCGATTAGCTTAACCACGGAAACATGCAGCTCCATATGAACTGGCACCGCTATTCCGGACGGTTTATACGGCCCACCGTGCTTCATACTCGGCTGGGCTACAGTAGCCGATAAATGTATGCCTTCTTATCAAG
>JAYSRH010000049.1:0-15028 GCA_043721115.1 Fibrobacteria bacterium
GCCACGGTATCGCCTTTTGCGGAAGTAGCAACAATTTCCGGCAATGGCACACCTGTCGCATGCGTTGACGATTTATGCAAAGACTTCAAGCCGGCGCAATGAACCAGCAGTAATGCCATCAAAAATGGTGCGCTCCGTAACAATCGGTGCTTACTTCTTGCCATCTTCAGCCTTCTTAAGCATTTCCTGCGCCGCGACAATGGCATTGTAAGCTGCCGTCATTTTTAGTTTTTTATCCCCAATGGCCGAGACTTCAATATATTTCTTGACTGCGGCAGAGTAATCTTCCAAAGAATAGTACGCATCCGCTTCCTGGTAATTGTACTTGGCCCGATTTGGATTTTCGGGATAGATTGCCAAGAAGGCCTCATACGCTGAGATTGCCTTACGGAAATAAGTTTCACGAGTTTGTTTTCCGGGTCCATTCGCATCCTTCAATTGCTTGGCTTCGTATAAGTAATGGCGCGCCACCAGTTCGATGGCCGACTGGCTTACCGAGTCCGCAATTTCTTTAGATTCCTTGGCCTTGATTTTCTTATACCATTCGCCATTGCGGCAATACAGTCTGAAAATCTTTTCCCGAACTTCAGCGGCTCTTTGATAATTCTGTTCCTTTTCATAAGCCAGGCCTAGTTCCATAATGGCTTCCGGCATGCGATCATAATCGGGATAGCCATCCAGCAGGGCTTCCAGCGCATGTTTGGACCGATCCAATCGACCCTGCTGTCTATAAATTACCGCCATGCGGTGTAATAATTTAGCCCCCAAGTACGCATCACCCAGTTTTTCCGCGAAAGCTTTACTTTGTTTGAGGCCTCCATCACCGCTTGTATCGCTTTCTGCAATGGATAGTGCCGCAAATTGGAGTGCCTCACTGGTCAGTACGGATTTTACCTTGCCTCTAGCGTTTCTTCCCGATTCCTCCAATATGAAGGTGAAAGAACTGATAGCCGTTTTGTATGCATTGGCCCTGTATCTGGTCCAAGCCAATTTATAGAGAGCTTGTTCAAAATATTTAGAATCGGCGAAGTCGAGAACCTTATCATACGCTTCTGCTGCCTGCTCAAGTTTATTATCGTTGAAATAATATTCGCCAATAAATATATACGCCTGTTGTGCGTATGGCGCCTGCGGGAAGCGCCGTACCAACTCTTCAAAATATTGGAGACCGGAGACGGTTTCACCCCGCAATGTCTGGGAATAGCCCATATAGTATAGTGCCGCAGGTACATATGGCGAGTTCGGATAGCCGGAAATCAACTCCTTCCATGGCAATTCAAAACTCTCCGGTTCAAGACTTGGTTCCGCTTGAGGAACCCGGCCTACACCTGCTTGCGTTTCGATCCACTGGTAAGACGCAAGACGTTTCTTAAGTGCATCCTCCTCGAGTCCATAATTCAAATAGCCTCTCTGGAACAACATCCAGTCCATAATGCCTAGAGAATTGGGATCTTCACTAAGTTCACGAATTCGTCCCAGAATGTCATCTGATTTGCCGGCCAAGCGCTCCGATATATCGTCCGCCAAAACATGCGAACGCTTGACCATTTCGGACCGAACAACGGATTTGGAACTATCCGAGCGCAAAGCTGAAATTTCATCCTGAAGCTTGCGTTGTGAATACTTCAGCAATTCTTCCAGCCAGGCTTTATGCATGACGTGAATATCCAAGGCAAGCGCACGGCTTTCAAATAGCTTTTCTTTAATAACCATTCGGAACCCGGTGGTATCGTTCACGGTGGAATCTACAACCTTCAGATTTGAAAGTGCTGGGTCCATCAGTTTCACCAACACAGATTCTCTTTCACTGTTGAAGGATTGCTCGGAATATTCACCCGTTTTGTATCTCTCATCAACAAAGTCACATAGCCCAAGCCCTTGTTGATAAAGCTGGGCGATTTGTTCAGCGGACAAGGGCTTCTGTCGACCTAAAGCGGCGGAGGCTTGAACCAATTTGGCGCGCACAGATTTCAACTGGCTGTCGGAAATAAGATTATTCTTTTGGCGTTCCAATAATTTTTTATTGAAATCCTGCAACTGGTCGGATTCCCGGTCAACCATGACACGGAACGCCCATTCATTTTTGGCTTTTAACATTACCTTTCGGACCAAGACCATAAATCCTTCGATGGCCCAAGGATTATCCGGATATTGCGAAATCAGTTTTTTCAGAATAAATTCTGCTGCATCCAAATCCTGCATCTTGATGTTGGACCACACCATGCCATAAAGAGCCTCTGCTTGGAATCCAGGCTGATCCAGAAGATTTTGATACCCCTTTAACGAAGTCTCGTAATGGGCTTCTTCAAAATTGAGATGCGCCAAGGCAATTTCCGCCTGGTTATGCAGTTGCTTTTCGATTTGTGATTCTGCCACCAAGGTTACCAACACCGCACGAGCTTCCGCATACCGCTTTTGGCGGACCAACGATTTGGCATATACGAATAGGGATTTGAAGTGATACCGATCCTTTGCCGTTGTAGAGGTCATTTCGGTTTCTAAAAGGGAATCTTTTCCTAATGCATAGGCGCTTTGAATAACTAGATATTGGGCGGGCGGCAACAACTTAGCATCTAAAATACCGGCGGTTTTGAAGGCGTGGAAACGAACGATAAGAGAATCATCCTGACGCGATTCGAAAAGGGCTTGGAGAAGTCCCAAGCATGCTGGACCATACATGCGGCTTTCCGGTGCGACTTTGCCATATGCTTCCACAGCCTTTAATGGTTTTTCACCTTGCATGAAGCTGGCGCCTAGATAATAGTTCACAAGTCCAATTGAAATCCGGCCGTGGAAACGTAACGACAATCTTTCCAAATCAGATTGAACCATTTCAATGCTCTTGGAGGTTATGCGTCCCTTAATGCGGCCAAGATCCAGACTGGCCATCTTCTCCCAATCCGCTTTTTCACTGCGCGCCGCCAAGGAGTCCTTGTAGTCATTCATTTCCCCATAGAACCGTTGCGAGGCTCGGCCAACATTGGTCATCAATACCTTGAAGAATTCATTTTCAATCAGGGCATTCTGGTTCCCCAACTTGCCTAACCCAATACGCTCACTGTATTCCGTAAGCAAGGCAAAGGCATCTTCCCATCGCTTATTCAATTCTTTCTGGACCTTAACCAAACGGCCGATCCTCTCCACATTGTCCTTAAGCAACAAATCAATCATGTCTTGGTTGGGGCTTTCTTCTAACATTTCCCTCGCGATAAAATTCGCATCCTCCAGAGGCTTCGCAAGTTCCAGGACCTGCTTCCGAGTTACGGCCAAGTTTCTTTCCAAACCTTCGATCATCCGGTCTAGTTTAATGTCATCATTGGGACCCAAACCGGTAATCCGAGTCGGATAAAGCTGGAGATCCCGGAAATCTTGCCCCATATACTGCAATCGTTCTAATTCCTCGAGAATGAGATTTAATTTACGACGTTCCTCACGCAGACGATTAACCATGGCATCAGCTTGGGACCAAAGACCCTTATTGGAGGGTGCAATAGATCCAAAGGTGAGGCCACGATTCCAGCCAAGACTTGAGCCTGAAGCGACAGGAGCCGCAGCAAAAGCAGGCGCAATACCCGCAAGGGCACGCAGGAATAATAAAACCAGAATCAGAAGCCGCAGAAACGGCGTCCCAACTCTAGTCGAGGTCGACGGTTTTTCCATCAGCCTCCTTTCTCCGGAGTTCCAGCTTTTTCTTTCTTTCGGATGCGTCCAATTCCTCGGACTGGTTTACCTGCGCGCCCAAAGTGGCGTCCAAGTCGACTTTCTTTCGTTTGTCTTGATAGCGTTTAAGCAGAAACGATCGGTAAAGTTCACTAGAGGGCTGAGTAAACCAGAAGGGATATCTCACTAACCAGAAAACTTTCCATTGCGGATAAAAAGGCGAATAACCGTCTGAGGCACCTTCCAGGCAAGGGTTAGTCGCCACGGCGCAGGGTCCCAATTTAGGCCCTCGATCTTTGCTGAGGAGCCAAGACAACCCGCCTTGCAATTCGAGTCCATTTGCGTATTTCATTTTCGCCCCCGAATTGACATACATGGGCATTTCCATGAAATGCATGTCAAAGGGCTTTCCAACTACATAGAAGCGTTTCCAATTTCCATTTTTATCACCAAATATATTGGCTCTTATTTTCTTGGATATTTGGCTCATGAACGGCTGGGCTTCGAATTCGGTAAAGAAATCAGTCGTATAAGTTTTTAATTCCAAGCCCAATGACATGGGTAGCAAGGAGAAATCCTGTTCCGGCAATTTCAGTTTTCCCTTGCTCTCCCGTACCAAGTTCGCATTGTTGTTATTTACATCCGAAGAAAATTCCCCTTCCCATCCTAAATTCGCATAGAGTTTGAATGGCAAGTATGATGAAATTCGGATCAGTTCAACGTCTGCCGAGGTTAGCAATTTCCAACTGGTCACCCTATCGGAATTGCCGAGTATGAATCCTTCAGGTCCAAAACCTTCTCGCTCTACTCTGAATCCGTTGGAAGGGAAATAATCCAGTAAAGTCTTTTTCAATTCCAACGTTTGGCTGAAACCCAACAATCGAATGGATTTGTTATTGGGCGTCGTCAGTTTAGCACGAGCATACAAATACCCAGGAGAAAAAACGTAAGTCAGGGCGTTGATACCACCCACGACATCCAGGAAATCGGTCAGTCCATAATTCAATTCAATATGCGGCAGAACAGGAGGGATTTTTTGCGCTGCGGCATTGTCCCAAAGGAACGTTCTGCCATATATGGCCAAATGCATATTACCCGCCCCGGAAGTTGAGGAGGAAGATGTCGTACTCAATCCATCCTGACGCGATCGCCTGGCCTGCGCCAGAAGCGACTGGGCGAGTGTCATATAGAGCATTACCCCGATGATCAGGGTTTTGAATAACTGTTTCATTCCAATAAATCCTCAATTTGTTTTAGTTCATTTCGGATTTGCTTACGTTTTTCCGTGACTTCCACTTCCGATTCGTCGAATACACCTTTGAAAACATCTTTAGATTGCGTGGCCTTTCTTTCTTCCAAACCGATTTCCTCGACTTTAAGACCAGCCGCAGACGCAGCTGAGCCAGAGGCAGTCGCAGAAGGGGCGGCCGATGCAGAATCCGGTTGACCCTTTTTCTGCGCGGCATTTTTGGCAACTTTTTCGCGGTAGGCCTTACGTTGCTCCTCGTTAAAAATGAGGGCTCGGATGGCTTCCGTCCTGGTTTCGTTGAATACCAGCGGAGCTTCAAAGCCAATTTGCAGCTTTGGCGGTTTTCCTGTTTCGCGATCGAAAAAGGAAATGGGATGTATTGGATCCATAGTGAAATCAACTGTAAAGGTGAGCTTATCCCCAATGGCTGCGCGGTATCCCATTCCAAATTCATAGATAGTGGGGAGAAATCCACCGGAAGGATGGGGATTGAACTGGGTTGGCAATGGCTTGTACAACATCGCACCACCCTTTACGAACCAATTCCTATGATTTCCCATGTATTCGATGGCAAAACGAAATTGATGCTGCGAATAAGCATGGACAAGCCGATAGTCGTCTAAGTTGGCATAATTGAAATAGGCCTTCACAGGCAAGGCGTGGATTACCTTTACTAAATCGAGATCCGCCACCACACCCACATACAGCATAGGGTCAAAGCCAGGCGTCGATTCCGCCTTGGAATAAATGTCTTCTTCCGTAGACAGCGTGGCACTCAATATCAGGGCCATGCCGAGAATCCGGAGGTTGTCATTTCCTGGAGTCGTAATTTTCAAACGCGCAGTGGAAGCACCGAGTTTTTCCCCGTCCCAAGGTATTCCCTCGACTTCCAAATGCAAGAAATTTGCCAACCCTAGAGTTGCACCGACATTGGGAGCAAGCAGCAAGTCCCTATGCAACCTATTTCCTGACCCGTACAGCAGGCGGAAATCGTTGCGGTAGACCGTATCCACCAGCTTTGCCAATCGTTGATTGGAAACCGGCTGAATTCGGAAATAGGAACTCGCACCCACCGTAACCCAGATGTCACCCAATCCCACCGTATTGGATGCCAGCACTCCGGGAACGCCTTGCGCTCGGGAACGGAACTGGGCAGCCATGGCGCTGTGGGCCAGGAGTCCAAGGGTTAGAAGGAACGGTACGATCTTACTCATCGTTGACCGGCCTCAGGGTAGACGGCTTAAAATTTTTGCCATCTTTTTTGCGCTGCCGCTGGTGCTCGCGCAAAAGGTCGATCTCTGCCGGAGAGAACAAACGCCAGCCGCTGGCATTTGTTCTGAATCCGGCGAGGCTGGGATTTTCTTCCAGCCAACGCTTCAAGGTAGAGACGGAGACTCGAAGAGCCTTCGCCACCTGACCGCTGGTGTGATAGGATGGATTGTTAGATTCGTTCAGGCTGTACATCTGAACTCCTTTGTTTGGGACGTCTAAATATTTTATGGGGTGGAGGGCCTAATGCCCTAGAATTTCATGGACTTAAGTGACCCACGAACGTATCCAAATACCCACGAAAATCAGGGTTCATAAAGCCGTTCGATGACCCAGTTGCCGAAGTTGTTGCTAAAGCCCATTTCGAAATGAACGGTGAACTCATCAAAAACCAGAGAATAACCTCATTTTTAACCTAGTTCTGGACCACTCCATAGCTTTGCCAAAGTAGAGCGGGCGAATACCGATCCAATGTGTGGAAATTTGCTATTCTCACTAAGAGCGCAAATACCGCAAAAATGAAAAAGGGTTGCCTCTCGGGCGAAAAAAAGGAAATCATATCCTTAGTCTGAGAAGACACAAAAACATCAAATAAGGTGGCCGGATGCGAATTAAGTTCCCAAGATATAAGTTCAGACTGGCAGCCTTGGTGTGCAGTGTTCCCTCCATCCTTTTTTGTGCTGGAACTCCTTTGGTTGAAAATCCAGATGCACTGTGGGAGATCAGCAAAACCCATCTAAAGGATCCCATGAATTGGCCCAGTGTTTGGCAGCTGAATCCACAAAGTGCCAATCCCGTCTCTGTGGCTGAATTGCCAAATCCGGAAAAAGAAAGCGCAGGGGCTTCCACAAAATCAGTCCACGGTGGTAAGAAATTTGGCAACGAAGATTGGAAAAAGAATCCTACCAATCGTACGCAAAGCTACCTGCAGAAAGTGGGATCACTCCAGTCAAACGAAAGCGAACCACTCCCTCCGCAAGACACTCCAAGACGGGAATCTTCCACCACTGCTGGCAGTCCTACTAAGTATTATCTCTCGCAGGAAGTGGTGCTTGGTACGCCATTTCTCGCAGAAACGGGGATCGGTACCCATGCTTTTCCGCATGAATGTTCCTTGCGTTACAGCGCATCCAATGAATCGGAAATTTTACAATTATTCGATGAAGTGGTGATTGGTGCTGGTCGCGAAGTGGGGGTTAAACAAGGTGATTTATTCCGGACTTACAATGTAGGTCTTAGTTACCGATCCTTTGCTACCGGACACGATTTAGGTCGAATCATTGAAACCAACGGTATAGTGGAAATAGTACGCGTGGGGCCGAAAACTTCGGTGGGCCGGCTGATCCGATGTTTTGGTACCATTTCCCAAAGTGCCCGGGCATGCCCACTGACTTCGCTAACCGAGGTTGTCGCCACCGGCTATTCACCGGTCACAAACGGAAAACTGAGTGCAAGAGTGGTTTGGTTGAATGATGAGGAATTTCCGCAACCCTTCTCATACGCCATTGTGGATCGCGGATCTGCACGAGGGTATAAAATTGGAGACATGGTTTTGTTTTTCAACCAAAGCAACGGCCGAATGACGGATAAGGTGCTGGCGAATGGAATTGTGGTGAATATAAAGGAAAAATCAGCAACTATTTTAATCAAGGACTTGTATCCAGGTATCATCAATCGCGGAGACTATACCGTTATCGTGCAAACAACCGTGATGTGAGCTTAAATGTAACGGATTGATCAACTAATTTTTAACTTTCCCCAGAAGGGGTAAGCCACCTTTTTGGTACATTAATTCGACCCTTTGGATGCAACAGTCATGACAACGGTCGTACTCAATTTCATTTATTCCTTTGCCATCGACCGGCGTTCGAGGGAACCTAAGCGTATCCTGTTCTTTCTTCTCTACTACGTAATTGGATTTTTCGTCGCCTTTATCGTTTTTACCATGGTCTTACTTTGTTTGGAAATTTATCAATTTCCCTTTGCGCGAAATTTTATCTACCGTCAGCTGGGTGAGCACGCATTGCTGATGCTGGAAACCCTGCTGTTTTGATACTCGTGCTCCAGGCAATCGAAAACGATCAAAAGGCGAATTGACGTGAATTTATCCAAATACCTCTACCAGGTATTCTTGTTCAGCATTCTAGTGCCGGGATTGATACTCGCCTATCTCAGTTTTCGTACGGTCAAAGAGGAACGCATCCTGATCGAAAAATCATTGGAAAATCGCAATACGGAATTCGTCGGTGCCATTCAAGGTGTTTTGGAAAAAACAAAGTCAGAACATCTGGCACGCCTTCAGGAACAATTACAGCGGTCCAGTTCAACCGCTTCCCCCGACAATTACCTTTTCCTTGCCACTGATTTGCTGGAAAACTCACTGGTTCAATCCTTAGCCATTTTTTATGGCGATGAAATGGTTTTTCCCAGGCGGTTGCTATACCAGGACAGCCTAGGCTTTGGCAATGACATAAAATCTACTGGCCAGTCCAGTACCGCCGTTGCCGCAAATGCTATCGGCACAGGAAACACTGGCACATTGAACACCCCAGGAATGGTGGGAACAGCAGGGATAATTGGATTTACACCTTCGGCTTCCCTACTGGAAGATGATTCCCTTGAAATCCCAGCCAAGGCTCAGGAATTCATTGCTGTCATTCAACTAGAATATCGTCAAGGTCGATACTTACATGCTTTAAGATTAATCCGGACTTTCAATCACATGGCAGAAGGGCTTTACGCGACCCGGGCCGGCACCCTGTATCGCTATGGCCTTTGGCAATTGGAAATAAAATGTCTTATTGGTCTCAATCTGACTGAGGAGGCCGTTGGGCAGGGTCGCGAGCTCATCCAAGCCTTGCTGAGAGGTAATGGTTTCGCCAGCTATCATCAAGTTCACTTTTATCTTACTGAAACCGTTAACCTGTTAACGTCTCTTGAAAATCTTCCCAGGGAGATTCGTGATTATTTCTGGTCGATTCACCAGAAGTCGGAAATATTCTTGGTCAATGCCGAGTACATATCCCGGGAATGGACAGCCAGTCCTGAGGCCTTAATCCGATCTCGGAGCTTGGACTTCCAGAATCCCATCCAGATGGACTATTTAGAAGGTTCCCCGTACCTAATAATCGGCTATCCCTGGCTGGATAAGGAAACGCGCATCATCGCACGTCTGAATGAATCTGTATTCAGCGAGGCCATCCAAGGTGAAATTCTGCAGTCCAAGAAAAGTGCATGGAAAGACATGGACTTTGCTTTGGTCAACCAACAAGAGCAAATTGTTATGAAGTCCGATTCACTAGAAGATAGGAAAGTGGCCCTGGAAACAGCCTTGACGGGTGAATTACCGGCTTGGAAACTCATCATTTACAAAAAGAAGGATAGCGAAGTCATTGCCCTTGGAAGGCGTAAGCTGACGCTTCTTTATACTTTGCTTGGATTCTCCATGGCGGCCCTCTTGATAGGATCTTTTTCCGTATTCAAAAGCCTTAAAAACGAGAGACATATGGTTTTGATGAAATCCAATTTTCTTTCTGCCGTCTCCCATGAGCTGAAAACTCCATTGACGGCTATTCGCATGTTCGCGGAAATATTGGAAAGCGGAAGACAAACTCAAGAGCTCAAACAGAAACAGTATGCCCACTTAATTGGTGAGGAATCGATGCGCCTGCACAAAATGATTGAGGGCATTCTCAATTTCACAAAGCTGGAAGGAAAACGGGCCAAGCTCAATTTTTCGACATTAGACCTTTCCCATCCTATTCAAGAAGTTGCCGGCCTTATGGCAGGCACTTTTGAGAAAGCCGGGATTAAGCTGGTCCTAAAGCTGGATCCGGAAACCGGGATACTCGGGGACTACGACTCGCTAAGATCAGTTGCGCAAAACCTCCTGGAAAACTCCTTGAAATACTCAAAGCCCAATACCACCGTAACAGTGCAAGTTGAAAATTTTTCGGACAGGGCAGTCTTACGAGTTAAAGATGAAGGCATTGGCATTTCCAGCTTGGATATAAAACGGATTTTTGACAAGTTTTATAGGGCCGGTGATGAGATGACCCGCAAGACCAAAGGCAGTGGGTTAGGATTGGCCATCGTAAAACAAATTCTTGATGCACATAAAGCCCAAGTGAAGGTAAATAGCAAATTGAACGAAGGCACTGAGATGATCATCACCTTCCCAAAGGTTCAGCATGCATAGAATTTTGATAGTTGAAGATGAAGAGGCCATCCGATTAGGGCTGGTGGATTTACTGGAGATTGAAGGTTATACCATCGAAGTCGCCGTCGACGGGGAACAAGCCATGGAAATCGTTCGTCAGCGTCAGCCTCATCTGGTCATTCTGGATTTGATGTTGCCGAAGGTCAGTGGTTATGACGTTTGTCGGTATATCCGGAAAACCTTTCCCCAAATTTTCATTCTTATGCTCACTGCTAAAACGGAAGAAATCAACAAGATCCAAGGCCTGGAAATGGGTGCCGACGACTATGTCACTAAACCCTTTAGTGTTTTTGAACTGATGGCTCGGATCAAAAGCATGTTGCGTCGAGTGGAACACGACAAGGCTCCCGGCAGCGGACCTAATGAAGTACTGGAATTTGATGACATCCGGATAGATTTTAAAAGATATGAAGCGCTCAAATCCAAAATGCCAATGGAACTTTCTGCCAAGGAATTCCAAATCCTTAAATACTTTTCTACCCGAAAAGGCGAGGTGGTATCGCGCGAGGATCTACTGCAGGCCATTTGGGGATACTCACTAGAAAACATGCCTACCACCCGCACAGTAGACAATCAGATTGTAAAACTTCGACAAAAAATCGAGATAGACACAGAAAATCCTACCGTAATTAAGAGCATACGTGGCGTTGGGTATAAATTTGATCCTCCCGAGGCCAAATCCGAATGACACTTTCCTTTCCAGTCCGGGCAATAATGTTGTTTGCCCTTTTTCTATTGAAGCCGATTGCTTCGATTGCCGAAAAACGGGACCTCCACTTTAGTACCGAACAATATGCTGTGGAAGCGGCGCGCTACCTGTACCGTATCGAAGGGGATTTTGATGGTGCCAAGCACCGATTGGAAAGTCTTTTCGCGCAATCGCAAAACGAGGCGATCAAAAGCCAGGCCAGTTACCTACTTGGATGCATTTATGAACAAATAAATAAACGGGATTCGGCGGTTTCTGCCTATTCTTTCGCTTTGCTTCGCAAGGGTTTGCCTAGGGCCGAAAAAATTTGGTTGTACCGACATCTGGCAAACCTCAGTCCCTCCTCAGTTACGCCAATTGTCGAAGGCACTCAGGAGATTAACGGACCCTCCAAGGTCTTCCCGAACCAAAACAATGGACAAATTACTTATGCGCTGGAGTTCCGTGGTCCACCGAACGGACAACGGACACGATCCAAGCAGCTGTCTTTGCAGGATGCAAATGGGGATTTGGTAAGATTAAACATTCATCTCGATGATGGTGAAGAAATTTTAGACGTAGATAGAAATCAATGCTTAGTTTATGATCCCTCCACCCGTAAAATTTCCATGCGACCTTTACAAGCTGGGAAAACTTGGAGCATTCAAATTCAGGAACCAGCAGAAGCAGGAGCCATTCTGTCTAATGAGCCAGGTTCCATTCTACTAATAACCTCTGGTGCTTTACGGTATTACCGACAAGGCCAGGCATACTGGGTAACGCCATTAGAACAAGATGGCTGTGTTTGGATACCCAAGCCTGAAAAATCCATGAAAGGACTGCTTCAATGCGCCGAAAACCACATTTACCATGTGGATGTTCATAAAAAGTCCATTCAACCAATCGCTGGCATTAAAAGCAAAGTCCTAAGTGTAGCATGGGAATCCGATTATATGGTTGTCCGATATATCGATCGTTTTGAAATCCGAAATGGTTCTGGATTTGAAACCGTAAAATGGGAAATGAACAGTCCATTGCAAGAGAAAATAGTCCTAGGCAATAGCCGCGTTTATTTGGTCAATGCCAAAGGAATAGTAAAATCCCTGAAGCTTGAAACTGGGCAGCTTGAATGGCAACACGATCTGCTGGTCAGTCAAATGGCTGCGTTTGACGGCGTACTATTTGCCACCACCTTCGCGCAAACTGCCGTTTGCCTTGACCTCCATGGCCGTACCCTTTGGACGCATGAATATGGGTGGGACCGTGAACCGATGTTATTGCCTAATGAGGAATGGTTGGTTTTGTATTATGGCGACGGGCGCACCCTCAAGTTAAACCGTGAACTCCTATCCATTACCGGTAATGCCGATAATTTCAAGTTTAGGGAATACCATGCCAAGGAATTGCAAAAAGACTGGAAGGGAGCCCTTAGTGCATTAAGTCAAGTTTTGACATTAGAGCCAGGCAATGGTGAAGCCTGGAAATCCCGAGCTGCCGTGCTTAAAAACATAGGCGGCGCACGCCAAGAACAGGTCCAGTCACTTATTGAGGTTTCCCGTTCGCTGCAAACGCCTAACTGGTCAAGTGGGTCAACGCTTAAAAACATGGCCTATGGCCTTGGAGCCACGTGGGCTTGGAAGCGTCAATTCGGTCCAAAATTTTATCCTACATTGGTTCCTCATAAAGAAAATTCCTTCTACCTCGAAAACGACAACCAGACTTTGGTTCTCTTGAACCATGAATCAGGGGAGTTGGTTAACTCCTTTCACTTTTCTGAAGAACTCGATATGAAGGTAAGCGTCTGGAAGAACGATACCATTTGCGTAAGCAGTCCCTCCCGACTTTACTTTATTCCCCCAACCCTGAGTAAGGGCGGATTAGGCCAAATTCCCCTAAAGAATCCGGTATGCCAAGCCCAGGCTGTCACTGGAGGCCTTGTCTATAGCGACTGGTACGGCGGCTTGAACATGGTCGGTTTTCCGGACCGAACTTTGCGTTGGGAACGGAAATTGGGACAAAGCGGCCTCCTGGTAGGTAAATCAAAGTATTCCGAATTATTAGACATTATCGATTTGGAAGGAAAATATTTCGCAGTGAATCCTGTCTCGGGAAAGGTCCTTTGGAGTTTACCCCTAGCTCCCGGCACCATTACCGAAACCTTTTCGAACAAAGATTTCATTTACGCCGGTTATAACCAGGGCACACTTATCTGCATTGATCGGGCACGACAATCCATTGCCTGGACGGTTGATTTTGGAGAGCAGATCTTCAGTCTTTCCGGTAACCGTGACAATACCTTAGTGCTCACTACTGCTTCCAAAAAGCTCATATGCCTACAAGCGTCAACCGGCGCTATGCTATCACAGGTGCGTATCCAGTCCTACCTGTTTAATCGACCCACGGTCTTCGACCATGGCTATTGGATTGGAACGACAGAACCCGCCTTGGAAAAAAGGAATTTCAACCATGAACTCCTGCTCAAGTATAAATTGCCGGATTTACCGGGCAGCCCTGTTATGTTTGGAAATTCAATTTTTATCGGCACTCTTGACAACTTTATCCTCAGCTTTCCCTCATGACTCGATTTTCCATTACATACCCTCCTGAATTATTTAATTATTAGGTACAGTTCTGGTAGATTAAACCCGTTCACAAGATTTAAAACCGAAGCAAGGCAGCATGGTCAAAAAGCGTTTTCTAATCCCAAATCTCTTTACAGGTTTAAATTTCCTGCTTGGCATGTACTCCATTCTTGTCATGCATGAAACTTTTTCCAGCCCCATCCCGGGACAACCCATTTTGGGGTTTACAAAGGCTCCTCTTTTATTGGCGGCTTGGATGATAATCTGGTGCGTACTTTTTGATAAATTGGATGGCTTTGCCGCCCGCATTCTAAAAGCTTCATCCGATTTCGGCGCTCAATTCGATAGCCTAGCGGATTTGGTTGCCTTTGGTGTCGCCCCGGCACTCCTGGTGTACTATTACATTCAAACCGTTGACTACGCGTGGTTTGCCGGACATCGACCATTGATGTTGGTCTCTTTATCTGTTTATGTACTTGGCGCCTCCATGCGCCTGGCCAGGTACAATGCTGTCGACTCCGAGGAGCTGGTCAACTACTTTCACGGACTCCCCAGTACCTTTGCCGGCGGATTTATGGCATTAACTGTAATCCTCTATTCCAAATACCAATTGGCGTTGAATTTTCCGGGCTCCATAGCAGCCCTGCCGCTTTTATTGATATTGACTGGAATACTAATGATAAGCCCGTTATATCTACCTAAACTGGTTCGTCGGGAAAATAAATTTTTCAATCTTTTGCAAACTATCAATATTCTTGTCGGTTACAGCAGTGGCTTTGGCATGGTTTTTCCGGAATACCTGGCAGCTATGCTGCTCTGCTACGGAGTGGTTGGATTTGCCTTCGGCTTTTTCAAAAAGGGCCTTATGTTCACCACTGTATCTGTACCCAACAGTGACTAGGATAGTCAGGCAAAGGATGGCCCGGTCTCTGCACTAATCCAGGCAACTTTCCAAACTCCCTGGCGTTGCGTAAACTCCAACTGTGTTGGCACGGGTCTTCTGCTTCAGCAGGCACCAGCTCTGCAGGGAGGCTCTTTTCCAAAGTGAATCCGCATCTAGACTCGTTACCATTCCTTCCTTGATGGGAATTGGCTGTTGCAGCGCTAGGCTATCGGCATTCAGGGATGAATATCGCACTGAGTCTAATGGAAGTGCATCGTAGTTGCCTAACAGTATTAAGGTAGCCGATGTATTTACAAGACTGAAATCAAGGTAGTGTACGTCAGCCAAAGCGGCGGAGCGCCCAAAGACCATCGCTTGACCGGGAGCCAGTACAAGACTCGAATCGAGCGGCAACGAACGGCTGACACCCCCGCCATGATCACGGGACATGCGGCAACCCGCCAAGGACAGACTGTCA
>JAYSRH010000050.1:0-5283 GCA_043721115.1 Fibrobacteria bacterium
GATCACAAGGCCGGTGCCTGCGCGGATCGGAATCCGACGAACGCAGCAGTTGCATGAGTCTTCCGTCCATCACGTTGATTATCCCTTTCTCGTACGCGACCTAACCATCGCTATCCTTGTCGCAGGCGTAGGGAACATACCAGACCTCAACGGGCAAGGGCGCAGCGAAGTATTGGGGGTACGGCGAATTCACCGCACCGAAAAAACTGGCGGCATAGGGGTCATTGAAATACCACTTCAAGGGATGGCCGCAACTTCCAGCCACCATCAGCTGATTCACCGCTTGCAGCCAGAACCGGGTTATGATTTCATTTTTGCGCTTCTCGTCCCGCATGAACGGCAACCATCGGTATCCCGTTTTCACTTCGAAGAGCATACCGCCGTGATTCATTGCATCGAAATCAACCGACTGCTCGATGGGATTTTTGACTCGAACTTCTCGCGAAACACCACTAAGACTTGTAGCGTACGCCGCGTGGCACGGGAACCTCCCGAATTGCTGGGGAATCGATTGGTACGTGCACTGGCCACGCTTTACCGGTTCATCCAAATCGGTGTCCACATCGGGGCGGGGAAGCTGTGATGTGCCGATTCGAGACGCCACCCCCATTCCGATGGCCGCAAACGGCGAAATGGCCGTGCTTGCTGCAATTGGAGGTGCTAATGGGCTGGGAGCGGGCATTATCACCGGAGCTTGGGCTGGAACTGGTGCAGGCATAGGAACGCTTTGCAGGTGGCGTGGTGCCGCAACTGGCGCGACCACGGGGTCGATGGCAAGATTAGGTGCGGCTCCGCCTCGCCCTGTATAGGCAACTGGCTGGTTCACTGCCGGTGTCGTGTTAACCGACGGCGCGGCGCGTCCTTGACCGCCGCCCTGAAACACTTCCAAGGTCGGTGGTGCTTGCGGGCGTGGAGAGCCTGCAACGGGTTGTGCCGGTGTAGGTGTGGCGGTTGGCTTAGGAAGACGAGGCGCACTAGACCCACGAAATTGGCCTACCGATCCAATTGCCATAGCGAGTAGCGCCAAGCCCTGTCGAAAGCCGACCGAGTTGAGGGCGTATTCGGTTAGTACGTCCAGTGTCAAGCTCCTTCCGATTGCCTGCGCTGCCAAAAGGTTTTCATGCGCGTCGACAACCGCAGCAAGAGCTGCATTTGCGAATTCTTCCTCTCGTTCTGCATGATCGAAATCGTCCGTTGCTCCGAGTCGGCGGTTGTTGAGGTCAATTTGTTTCGCGACGGCTCTTTCTCGGAAATCGCCCCAGTAGAGCCGATAGATTAGGATCATCTGCTCCGCGCGGAGGCCATGATTCGGAGTCGATGCGATCTTTATAAAACGCGTCCGGTCGGACGCCCACCGCGCATAAATCTGGGTCGGTGTAAGTTGCGGGAGTTCGGCAAGGAAGAGTGTGTAAGCGGAATCTAACTGTGCCGCTCGTGTCGACTGGTAGTATGCGAGCTCACTTTCCCGTTCTTGTTCGGGCGTCAACTTCGGCATCGGTGACAAAGCGGTTGTCACATTCGCGTGCGCGCGCAGCCGATCGAACCAGCGTGCGCATGCGGATCCTACTGCGTAAGGCTCGAGCGCCAGGATTGCGCTTTTCTTCTCCGGAGTCATCGCGTCGAATTTCCCCAGATCCGCATCCATCGATGCCGTCTCGAGTGATGCTAAGTCAAACACAGCAGCCATCGAACCCTGACCGCCACGAGTTAGGATCTCATTGTATCCTAGGCCATACGCATCCGGAATCGGCCCTCGTGCAGCAAAACCCACGTCGCGAGGAATTCCCTTAGGTATGGCCGTCACCGTATTTTGAGAGCCGCCGTAAACGATGTCGTTCGCTACCGTGCTGGCTTCGCGTTCCGCTGGCGAATTTTCAGGTTCAAATGCATGCGCATTGATCTGAGCTTTGCTTTGCTGAACAACATGTGTCAGCTCGTGGCCAAGCAAGAGGCGACCCTGATGCGTGTCAGGCTCGAATCGAGCCGCTCCAAAAACAATGTTTTGGCCCAAAGTGTAGGCATTGGCACTAACCTCAGCCGCCGAGTGTTCGGCATTTGAGCCCGTATGTACACGAACGTCGCTAAGATCGTATCCCAGACGCGGTTCAAAAAAATTACGGGTTTGAGAATCGAGTGCTTGTCCGCCGGAGTCCAATGCCTTAAGGACATGCCCGGGGCTTTGTGAAGAGGCCCCGACACCCAGTGGCAGCGGCTTCCATTCATTTCTCTGCCTACTAGTTTCCATTTCAGCCGGACCACCAAGCTCGGGCACCTGCAAACCATTCGAGGATGCGTGGCAGGAGGCACAACCGCCCCCGCAGGAACAAGAAGCTTTGCGAAGGATAGGCACCGGACCTTGGCCAAAGGGTTCCGGAACGCCACTCGATTTTTCTGCAGTCCAGTCCTGCGAATGCACCGTCCCCGGCAACTTTTTTTTCACTATATCCGACGCAAAAGTCTTCATGGCTCCGGATTCATTTGCGATTTTTCTTGGTGGAGGGCTTTTCGTTTTCTTGAATCTCAGGAGGCGTAGACATCGGAGGGATTCGCCCGTTCGACGGCATGCAATCCTCTTTCTTGTCCTCCTGCTCCCCCAATAGGATTTCCACCCGTTTGGTCGTGCCAGATTTAGGGAGGACTTGCAAATCACGGGATGGGAGAATCCGCCTTTCTTTGGAGGCCCGCACAAATAATAGGCTGGTTGGTTTTTCCGGAAGTTTATCAACTCGTAGGGAAAAATATCCGTCCTTATCCGTACAGGCATATCCAAAACCCTGTTGCCACATGTTCGCTCGGTCGTATAAGGCGACCGTCACCCCATGCACTGCCCGACCATCCGTTGAACGGACGAATCCGTCCAAGGCCCAACCCTTGCTGGGCTGCGGGCGCGGCGTTGAAGCGTTGTGATATTCCGTAACAATTGCTGCCTGATACAGCTTATTGGCTTTCATTCGCGCCTCTATATCCAAAGTGCGAGGATGGCCCTTACCGTATTTCCCTAGCAAACGCGCGTGTTCGCGGACATACACATTCCCTTTGGCGCCTTCTACTTTGAGCGATTCCCCTAGGTGCGCGGCGCGAAATTCATCGAGGCTCTCCATGCTCCGATCCAGTTCCGAAGCAGCCTGTTCGACGGTAATTTTCTGTCTAGCTTCCATATTCATTTCCTCATGTCTCGCAAGTTATTTATTAGGGATGCCAAAATTTTTGAACAACTTCATAATATTGTCGCAAACATGCGGGCCATCCACCTTGGTTATGTCGCCATTGATGGTTCCGATTTCAAGCAGAACCAGGTTGTGGCGTTTTAGGTAGGCGGCGCCCAGTACAAGTAGGCAATGGATGGATTCGTTGTCTGTAGTGATAACTTGCATACCGAATGTCGCTGCGGAAAAAAATACTTTCATCAGAGATTCGCGAAAACGGTTGTCACTGATTCTTGCCGTCATCCCAAATATAAAGGCATTGACCATCAAAAAGTCTTGATCCAGATCGCAATCGCATTGATTCGCGTGAAAACCCACATCATCCAAACTGGCGATGCATATCGATGATAACGCAAAGGATGGCGCCGGTGTGGCCAGGTTCTGGTGACATTGATTGTTGGTGAATAGAACGGTACCCGTAGCAAAATAACGCACCTGGTTTTTTAGAAGTGATACAGCGTTCAGAGTGACGGGAGTCTTTTCCACTTGGGCATTTGCAGCTGTGCCTGATTGGATATTTTTAAATCCATGATCCATGGCTGGGATGATAGCCAGCATTCCCTGATTGAAAATGAAGATGTTTCCGGCAATCAAGTCAATGAGGTCCCATAACAATTCGGCCTTCAGACTACCTTGCGTGGCCACCGAGAGGATCAACGAAAGGAAATTGATGGGGCGTAGACCAAAGCTCGTGAACCGATTGCCGATGACGGACACGGGTCCATTTGCAATAAGGGTCAGGCTTCTACCCAGCGGAACGGTGACACAATTGTCATGGATCTTGGCAGCTGGAAACCCGCTGGCGAAATACATACTCCGATCCGAACCAGGAATGACGTCGATTCCCGAGGTTCGCGCCATGGCTATGTAAATGCCGCCACGGGGACCCCGCTTTACGGTTTTCGCCGTCAACTCCTTTTGGTTTCGCATGCCGTTGTTCAGAATATGATTGCGCGATATCTCGATGCCTTGGCCCGATAGCACGAAAATCCCGCAAATCGGTTCCAGAAAATCCGGACCGTTATCGATGATAAAATTATCCCGGACCACCAAGGCCTCGGTATCCGCCAGGGAAATGCCGCCGTAGCCCATTAGGGATCCGAACTTTTCGGGAATTTCCTGGAGATTGGAATTCAAGCAGCGCTCGATCCGGTTCTCGCAGATGACCAACTTGGAAACGGAAACCACGCCTTTCTCAGTATTCTTCCCGATGGCCGACACATCTTTCGGATCGGTTTTGTCGCCGAGACTGAAGAACGTGACCACGCCAATCCCGTTGCGGCCCATATTGAAAATACGATTGGCCTGAATCAGTATATCTTCAAGCGGCGGTCCGGCTACCGGAATGCTGCCATCATCGGTTGTGTTTCCGTCGTCCACGAACCCATCGTCCGGCTTGCAGCAATCCTCGAGTTCGCCTCCCCAATGGATAGAGATGTGATTCCGGATCAAATGGCCTTGCCGGATCAAATCCACGCTGCCTAAGGTAATCCCGTTCCGCGTACCACTGACGAGCAAGTTGTCGAGAATACGGACGCGTTCGGACCCACCGGCTATCTGTAACCCACCTGGCGCACCTTTAGCTGGAAACATACGGTTCAAATCGTTGGATGTAGCCTCGCCGAGTTTAGCCAGTTGCTCGGTAACAACTCGGATTTCGCAGCCTTTTACGAGCATGTCGTCACCCGCCAGGTAAACGGCCGTCTCCCGCGTTTCCGCATCCTTGATCTGAATCACGGAATCATTTAGAGTCAAGCATTGGGCGACAAAAGCCTTGATGGCAGAACCTTTTGCCGCAGTTATAAAGAGTTCGGAAAGGGTGATATTCTTCAGATATTTTTCACGGTTTCCGTTGCTCGCAGTTTTTTCTTCGCCGTTGAGTAAAATCCCTATTCCATCTTCATTCGCTTCCACCGCTAGCGATTCGATATGGATGTTCTGTCCCGATTGGACGCGGATAACCGGATCCTTTGTGCCGGAGCGCAGAACCGTGCGTTTGCCGCAGCCTTTCAGGATGATGTTGCGATTATGCGGCGCGTCCAGGACGATGTTTTCTGTGTAGACACCAGGCAAAATG
>JAYSRH010000051.1:0-5279 GCA_043721115.1 Fibrobacteria bacterium
AACGCTGCCATGTTTTTTTCTTGTATTCCAAAGGGAGAATGAAATGTTCGCATGTGCCAAAAGGATTTTAGCCGTGATCGCCTTGGCGTTCTGGCATCCGATGGTTCATGCCATCCCAACTAGATCATTTGATTTGGAGCGCATCCATGGAGAATATCGCAATGGAGATTTCGATAAGGTCATTCAGGATTTGACCAGGTTTTTAAAGTCGGGTCGAAAATGCCTACGAAGCGACAGCATTTTTTTAGAAAAACATCTCGCCGTGGTCTACGCAGCCAATCCTGCCACACGGGAGCTTGGGCGTTACCATATGCATCAGCTGCTGGATATTTCCTCAAGTGCAGATTTGATTGACATGTTTGTTGGTGAAGAGGTGGACTATGTTTTCGAAAAAGTCCGCAAGGAACATTTCTTAACGGCTGTTGTTCCAAATCCGCAACGGCCCCAGCCTAAAACAGCTTTAGTCCTCCCGGCCCCAATCCAAGTGAAAACCGAAACCCTTCCTGTGGCCGCACCCACGCCCTCTGTAGCAGAGGTCCCATTGGTTAGTGGAAAAGAATCAGATGGCACTTGGAGCGATACTGCCGTTTTAATTGGGGCAGGAACGGCATTGGCCTTAGTGGCTTTCACTCTTTATTACTCGGCCTCTCCAAAAGAAACTCCATCCAAAACCTATGTCATACCTGCAGCCGCCACTCCATAAATCCAAAGCAAGGATTCCGGCCTCGCCCGCCACGGAATCTAGCCTGCCATGGCGACTGCTAGGCCTTCTCATCGCAGGCATTGCACTCAATACTTCTTGCACATTAAACGATAATGCCGCTGGCGGAACCTATTTCCATTTGGAAGGCAGCCCACAGCTCACCACCTATGAAAGAGTGACGATTGTTTTCGGAGATACTTTGGGTCAAATTCAAGATACGTTGTACGATGATTCCTTACCGTCCCTAGCGCGACTCAACCGTTTACCAGTGACCGGATATGAGGGCGGCACCGTACTAATAGGCATTCACGGATTTAGAAGGGGCATTCTGGTTTATTCGGAGTCACGTTTATATGATGGCCGTACGCAGAAAGTGATTGCTCTGGATATCAACAAACCGGATTCCGTCGTCCTCGTCATTCCAACCCCGCCAAATGTTGTTCCTGCATTTCAAAAACCAGTCCTAAGCGCCTTCCCCCATGACACCACCGTGTCCATTAAAGATTCTGTATTGCTCGCTTCCGAGGCTATGGATGCGGATGGAGATCTATTCGCTTATGCTTGGGTTTGTTCAGGTGGAACAGGCATAGTGGATTCAGCCTCGATTCAAGGCACGCACCAAAAAATTCCCTTTGGAAAGAGATTTGCCCAGCCAGGCAACTACACTTGCACTTTGCGGATATACGATAAGGGTGGACGAAAATGCGAATCCTTAACCTCTATTCGCGTAGAGCTGGACGCTCCCAAAGCAGATGCCGGCAAGGATACCACGGTGGTGGTGGGAACCAGAATCAACTTGCATGGGATGGGCTCGGATGGCTATGGTCCCATCTATGCTGTAGCCTGGAAAATTGGAGACCTGGGGTTTACTCCTGTGACGAAGTGGGAGTTAAGCACCATGGCCCCGAATATGCCTGGCGATTTGCAATGCGTACTCAAGGTTATGGATACGGATAGCCTAATTACCCTAGACACTGTGGTGGTAACCGTGGTTTTAAAATAATTCCCGATTCAAGACTTTCCGTTTTTTAGGTTTTTTTAAGGGGTGGCCTTGAAGTCCACTGCTTATCAGAGCTTTGTAAATCCCACAGATTAACTAGATTTCATTTGCCTATTAACCTTTTACATAGTGGGAATCCCCATGATTAATGTCGTTTCAGTCTTGAAAAAGATTCTGATACTTACCTGTACACTGGCACTTTTTTCAATCGGGGCAACGGCTTCTCAGCCCGCACATAAGAAAACCGCCGATACCAAGCCTGCTCCTTCGGCCGGATTGTTTAATCAAAAGGATATCCATGCAGCTTATAATGAGGGTGATTTTGACAAAGTGATCCTCTTAATCGAGGAATTCAATCGTGCGAATAAATCCTACTCACGGGCCGACAGTATTTTTATTTCCAAACATTTGGCGGTAGTCTACTCCGCCAATCCGCAAACGCGCGAAAAAGGAAAATATTTCATGTACCGATTGCTTGAAATGATGCCTTCCGCGGAATTGGTGGATATGTTTGTCAGCGATGAAATCGACCGAATTTTCGACAAAGTTCGTAAAGAGTTCGTTTCCAAACAAAGAGGTTTTGGCGTGGATAGCAGTCAGATATCGAGTCCGCAAAAAGCCTCAACCGGCTCTGCTGCAGCTTCCACACAAACAGCGGCGGCCCAATCGCCATCTGGAAGTGGCGCGCGTTCCTCTCGTCCGGAGCCTGATTCCTATTGGAAGCGAAACGCCTTTTGGATCGCTGGTGGCACTGGTGTTGCCATTGCGGGTGTTGCCGCAGTTTTAATTTATTATTCCGACTCCCCGCCACCGACAAAAACCATCGCAATTTCCGCCGGACCTTAGAATTGAACCCATTCGCGTAGAGTTCGCAAACTTTTTTGAAGACAAAGGTGAATATCATGACCATTCCATCAAACTTGAAACGGCTGCTGGACTTGCCTAAAATCGGGATACTGGCTGCCGTATTAGGCCTTTCCATCTTTTGGGCATGCCATATCGATCCCAATAGCACTCACGAAGAATTCAAAGTCACTGGCGATACTGCCTGGACCAAATGCGACACTGTGATTGTGGTTTTGCAGGATAAGTCTGGAAAAATACTAGACACCATATTCAACGATCCCCTGCAATCACTAGATCAATTAGCCAATCTTTCTGCAGACAAGTATCCAGGTGGTACGGCCAAGGTGCATATCTTCGGCAAGAAAAACGGTGCGTCCTGTTTTGATCAAACCCGCACTTTTGACGATACAGGCGCCAAAGTGGTTATTGATACCCTCTCGGCTCCAGATGCCAAAATCCTTTCTGTGGATGTACTACCCACATCGCTACTCCTGAGCGTTGCAGACAGCGCCGTCTCGGTTATGGCGTCTATCAAGCCAGCGTATGCCGAACAGGCGTTCATCTGGTCCATTGAAGATGATAAAATCGCCAGCTTGCAATTCCCGAATGGTCCCAATGCCGGCAGAATTAAAATAAAAGGTTTAGCGGCTGGTATTGTGAAGGCGCGGGTGCGTTCCAAAAATGATACGAGCAAATACGCAGAAGTCACCCTCAATGTCCTAACGGGTGCGGTTTCGCTAGTTACTGTGTCACCCGATTCTTTACGCCTCTATTTGGGTGGTCCAGGAGATTCACTTACCGCTAAAGTGCTACCTGCCGGCACTGACCAAGGCGTGGACTGGACATCAGATAATCTCAATGTCGCAATAGTCGATGTAAAGGGTCTTGTCACTCCTAAGGGAGAGGGTATGGCACATATCCAGGCCAGGTCAAAAGTTTTGGGTAGCCATGGTTCCGCCGTTGTTATAGTCAAGCGTGACCTACCTACTTTAACTGTGGATTCGCGATCCGGGGCTGCCACAAATGTGCCCATTGAATTTTCCGCCAGAGCCGTGCAGGAATTTGGAACCATAACCCTATTTAAAATGGACTATGACGGGAATGGAAAATGGGATGACTCCCTTACCGGACCATGGTCAGGAAACATCGTCGACTTGCCAGTGGTTTCTCACTCCTATCCTGTGCTAGGAGATTTTGTGGCAAAGTTCCTGGTACGCGATGGCGAGGGCAATGAAGCCATAGCTTTGGTCTCTTTGAGCATTGGAAACCAAGCTCCGCAAATTTTGAACATCAGCAAAGACACGACAATTTCCATCAAGGATTCGCTAAAATTGTTCGCCAAAGTCAAAGACTTTGAAGGAAAGGTGGCCTGGTCCGGTTGGGATTTTGAAGGCGATGGCAAGTTTGATGATTCCATTACCACGGCGGATTCCGTAGTCGATATTATTTTCGGGCATAAGTATTTAACAGTTGGAATTTTCAATGTTGTGCTTAAGGTGAAAGATGATGTCGGCAAAACCCGTTTGGACACAGTCAAAGTGCATGTCATCCTCGATCCGCCAGTGGCAGATGCCGGAAATGATACCACCGTAATGGCTGGTACCTTTGTTGAAGTTCATGCCAAGGGCACGGACAAATACGGCTTTCTCACCAAGCGTGAAATCCAAATTGGGTCCGGCGCATTCCTGGCGCTTTCCAAGCCGGATACCTTAATACGACCACCTGTTGAAACGGGAAAGTTCAATCTGATTGTGCGGGTTACCGATGACGATGGGAATAGCGCCCTGGACACCATGGTGGTCACGGTCAGCACCCCCATTCTGTCTAATAACAATTTGGCCAGCCTGATCCCATCGGTCGGTTCCCTTACGCCTTCCTTCAAACCCGTCACATTATTGTATTCGGTAGTTGTGGCTTTTACGGATAGTCAGCTTACCATCAAGGCTACACCATCCGATTCGGGAGCCAAGTTGGCCATCAACGGCAAGCCCACGGCGGCAGGCGTGTCTTCGGATCCCGTCAGTATAGTGGTTGGAACTACCGTAAATGTCTTCCAAATTGTGGTGACGGCCCAGGATGGCACGCAACTAACTTATGGAGTTTCCGTCACTCGTGCTCCAAACGCAGAAGCGCAGCTGAGTAAGCTGGAAGTCCCATGGTTTGTGTTTAAACCAGCTTTTAATTCTGAAACATTGGATTATACGGATACCGTAGGCAACGACGTCTCTTCCCTTACGCTAAAGGCAACGGCGAGTGCTGTTGGGGCCAAGGTTGCTATTAACGATATCAACTATCCGTCGGGAACCAACTCCAGTCCTTTGGTTTTAATTGTGGGGAACAATAAGATTTACATCAAAGTCACTGCGCAAGACGGTAAAACCACCGCTACATATTCATTAAGTGTGGTGCGCCGGGCGAAGCTCTTGGTCTTCCGAAAGCTTGGGACCGCGCTGCCAGTTGAAACGTTTACGCTGGAGGCCCCGCTTGGTAGCCTTGTGAACATTTCTGCTCCAGATACTTTAGGCTTCACTTTTTCGAAATGGACGTTCTCGAATGGAACAGGTGTATTCACGGATTCCACGGCTAAATCCACCAAGGTTACGATCACGAGTCCGACTGTTTCAGTGACGGCAAAATTTGATACCACCACTTATATCATCAGTAGCAGTGTCGGTACGGGTGGAACCATTACCCCTGCTTCGAAAATTGTGAATCACGGCATGAATTTCA
>JAYSRH010000052.1:0-2122 GCA_043721115.1 Fibrobacteria bacterium
TGCAGGCCAAGGCGCGCTACGCTGTGCAGTATCTGCTCGTGAATGCGATAACGAAAAAGCATGCTAGGGTGGTTGGGAAACATACGCAATTGCATGAACCTGCCGCCGTAAGGTAAGCCACCTTGGGTGTTGATGACTTGGAATCCGAAAGTGCGGTCCATCGGAGCGGTTTTCAGTTTGAGAAAGTTATTTAGCTGATCGGGTGGAATTCGGTCATCGGCATCCATCCACAAAATCCAGGAACATTTTGCCATCGCAATGGAACGGTTCCTTGCCCATGCAAAATCCTTGCGCCATTCGCCTTGCAGCCACGTCACACCCAGCTCCGTTAAAATATCCTGCGTGCCGTCCGTTGAGCCCGTATCATAGACAACGATTTCATCCGCGATGGGACGGAAGCTTTCAATGGCTGCCCGAATGTTCTTGGCTTCGTCCTTTACAATCATGGCGATGGTCAGAGTATCGGGAGGAAAGGGGAGAGCAAGGGTTCCCCTGATGGTCCCAAACCGGGCATTGAGAGCTTCTGGACTCAATTTATCTATGGAGTCGAAATTAATGGCGTTTTTGCTTACTTTGGACATAACTCTTTTCAATCCGACTACCGGGTCAGTTTTTCCCTTCCCGAGGCTTGCGATTCTAGCTGACGCAGAAATTCGGCCATCGGCGCAGAAGGTCGTGGCCATGATTTAAGATCGGTGTAGCAATGCTCATACAGCTTATTATGATTTACGAATTCGGAAAAGTAAACCAGCAAGGTGGGATCATCAGAAAAGGCATGGAGGGCAGTGAGGTACGCAGAATAAACGTGTTGAATGTCCAATCCAGAAGCCGCCAAGGATTTTAGCCGAAAGGCTTCCAACACACCGGTGGCCATTTTAAGGTTGGGTCGAGCCTCGAATGTTTCAATAATTTCGGCATACTTTCCTGCCGTCAATATGTATTCCAAATAGTCTTCCCACCTGGCGAGATCTTGCGGAAACAACTCCAGGTATTTTTTAAGATAGTGTTCCGCTTCAGCAGGGTATCCGGCATTGGATAGGTATTCCAATGGCAGGTCGTAATCTAGAGGAAAGCGGTTAAGCCCCCCTGCAATGAGTTCAAGCAAACAGGCACGAGTGCGCGGAGTTTTTTTATATCCGAACAATTGAATTTCACACAGCACCACCAGGGCCAAGGCATTGCGTCTCACGGTATAGCTGTCTGTTGCCACCAGCCCAACTGCCGCAGGACGATCTACAGCGGCATAAAAAAGTTCAAGTGCGCTGGTAATATTCTTCGCTTCCAAGGCGGATTTACCCAGCCAATAAAAGGGTTGGATGTCAGTTGGATTCCAGCGCGTGGCCAATTGGAACCATTCGGCTGCCTCTTCTTTTTCGGAAAGCTTAACGCAGCATTCACCCAAGAGGGAAGGAAAGTGGCATAATATTTCATCCAAGGGTATTTGCCGGCAAGCGCCGGGATCGGGAGAAGGCAATAAAGTGAGATAAGTGGCTTTGGCTTCTAGGTATTCCGCCGACTGAAAAAGGCAGTTTCCGTATTCCATTATCACAGCTGAGTCGTTAGGAAAAGCCTTGCGTTCAAGCTCCAATAACGCACGGTTACGCGCCAACTTGGATTGCCGCTTGAGCAGTGTATCATAGCCTATATGTAAAACTTCCAGGTCGGTTGGTTGCGCGTTAAGACCAAGCTTCGATAGTGAAGTCCCGAGCTGTTCGTGAATCCGGCCCTCAAAGCGAATACCGAGATGATTGGGAAACAATCGAATCTGTAAAAAACGATCGCCATGCGCATTTTCTCTCGGGCTTCGTACAACAAAGCGATAGGCCTGCTTAGGGCCTTGCAATAAGGGTTCCAGTGACTTCCAAAAACTCTCC
Organism: Fibrobacteria bacterium; assembly: GCA_043721115.1. Taxonomy (GTDB): domain Bacteria; phylum Fibrobacterota; class Fibrobacteria; order UBA11236; family UBA11236; genus Chersky-265. The sequence continues at coordinate 1,875 of JAYSRH010000052.1, forward strand.
TCCACACGGTCGTCCCCATCCAGCCATAGAATCCAGTCCCTGCTGGCTAAATTCAGAGATGCATTGCGGGCCTTAGAAAAATCCTCGGTCCATTTGAAAAAGTGAGGGGTAACACCGGCATGACTAACCATTTCCACTGTCTTGTCTTGCGAACCGGTATCGACTACAATCCACTCCAGTCGGGAGAGGGGGAGGCATTCAATGAGATCAGGGAGGTTGGCGGCCTCGTTTTTGAAAATGGAACAAAT
>JAYSRH010000053.1:0-14960 GCA_043721115.1 Fibrobacteria bacterium
GTGAAGCTTGGCTAGCTTAAGTATCTCGTCCAATCTACCTGAGTCTTTCCAAATAGTGGGCGTTTCCTCGGAAAAGTGACGGAGAAATTCCGGACCTGGCCCCCAATCCCAAGCGTCCAGAAAATTATTTCCATCCCATGCAATTCCAAGATAAAAAGCATGCAGCAAATGACGCTGGGCTCCCAGGACTGAATAATCGTTTGCGTTCAATTCTTCATTGAGCCGTTTTAAATAGGCCTGGCCGTCTCCAGAATAAATTTTATCACCTACCACCGGGCAGCCTGCGTGCGCAAGGTGTACCCGCAACTGATGCTTTCGACCGGTTATGGGCGAGAGGGCGACCAGAGAAAGACCGTCTTTGCAGGCCATAGTTTGGTACAAGGTCAACGCGGATTTCCCACTCGGATAAGCGTGGACTCGGCAACGGATGGCATCTCCGGGCAGCGTGGCCAAGGGTTGGTCTAAAATCCCAACTCCCGTTTCCGGTAAGGTGCCGCGAATAACGGCCATATATAATTTGGTCCAGGATGCTGCTACACTTTCCGGTGACAAATGTTTTAAAGCAGCAGGTCCGCGCGCAAAGGCAACCAATCCACTTGTTTCGCGGTCTAGTCGATTTAATGGCGACCAGGCGGTATCCTGCAAACGCTCGCGCAAAAGGTTGGCCAAGGTTTGAAAAAAGATTTTTCCGGTACGATGCACGGGCATTCCTGCCGGTTTATGCACCAAACACAAGTCCGGTGATTGCCGTAGGATCTCAAAATCAATCGGCACTTCCGGTTCTTCATAATCGACCACCGCAAAGCGCAAATTTTGGCCCTCGCGAAGTGGCTCCTGACCGTGAGCCACTTTTTCTTCCAAGGTCAATCGTCCTAGTGCTAAAAGCACCCGCCATTCCTCGGGGGAATGGTAGGTGAAGCGCCGATTTAGATAGTCTTGGAGGGTTTCACGACCCGGATTTCGAATGCGAGTCGTAAATGAGGAGTTGATCCGGGGCAAATTAAGGGCGCACTATTTTTGCGCCATGAGCTCAAACTCGGACTTGATAAGAGCCGGAGTAGAATCGGCATCGAAGCTTTTATATCGGATATACTCGCCCTTAGTATTGATGACCATCAGCATCGGAATGGAGCCAGTTCCATAATTATCACCGAACTTACGATCTTCATCGTAAAAAACCGGTACATGAACGCTGTACTCACGGATAAAGCTGCGAATGTCTTCCTCGGCATTGAACTTGATGGCTATGGCAATGGTGGAAACACCTTTACCCGTCAATTCATCGGCCATTTTCTGAACAAATGGATAGGCGTGTTGGCAATGCGGGCATTTGGCGGAAAAATAAAAGACCAAAAGTTTTCGGTTGGAGAAATTCGACAGCTTCATGTTGCCATCAGATATGGCCTTGGGACTGAGGGAAAAATCAAGATGGGCACGCTTGCCTTTTTTATCGAGTTCGAAGGTCGGTGGCGCCTCCGGTGCCTGCGGCCCCTGCACTGGACCTCGCAAGGGTTGAGGAAAAGACAAGTTTAAACAAAATCCAGCCAAGACTGCAATAAATGGAATCGTCTTAATGTGACGCATGGGAATAATCATCTCCTTATAGATCTCTAAAAAGATACAAGGCTGGAGTGGGATCGGACAAGGAAAAACCTAAAAATTGTAGTTCACGAGACATTACCTGATCGCTTGCAACCCTGTGGGCACCTGCTGGAATTGCCTCATTTAGACGCTATATTGTATACTTATCAGGTGGATTTTTACCGTTTTTACACAAAGTTCCTATTCTCGGGTCAACCATAAAAGGTGAATGATTTGAATTTTTCCGGTAGTACCGGCGAGCTAGGCCCGGAAATCAATAAGCTGAAACAACAGAACGTGCAATTGCAGCACTTGTTGAAGTACAAGGACGATGTGGAAATACCGACCTTGAAACGGCAAATGGGTCATTTCCAACATGAGCTGCAAACCACCAAATCCCATTTAAACGAAACAGTTAAGCAGGAAGATTTTCTGGATCGGAAAACCGGTATCATTCACATAGACCGGGATATGCGCGTTGTTAAAATCAATAGTTATGCTCTGGAAATTCTAGGAACGATGCAAACCCAAGCCATTGGGCGTTCCATTAAAGAAGTGGGCATTCATTCACAAAGCGGTAGGCCGATTTTTGGAGATATTGATTATTATCTGGAGCCGGAAGGAAAGGAAAGCGATTGGGAAAAGGAAATTCCCATGCCCAATGGGGACAAGCGGTATTATCATTTTCGCAGTTCCTTAATCAACGGCACTCGGCTTATCAGCATCATTGAAGTTACGGATTTAAGGCTTTCAGAAAGCCGCGTCAAAGCCATTATTGGCTCCTCCAAAGACGGGATTGCATTGGTTGATGAAGCATTCATCATTCGTTCAACCAACGCCCGATTTGGAAAGCTGTTCGGTCTCAACTGGCGGCAATTCGCCGGAATGCAATTCGATATTGCCGCCGATCTGCTTCAATATCATTTCAAAGACTCGCAAGAGTTTATGCATTTCTACTCTTCCATCCAGGAAGAGCCCCAAAAGCATGGCGAACAGTTGTTCGAAATGGAATTGCCCCAAGCGGCCACCTACCAAATTTACACTCGACCCATCCTGGACGAACAAAGTAGGCTGATAGGACGGGTATGGTTTGTCACGGATGTGTCTCAGTTCAAGGAAATGGAAAAAAAATTAGCTGCCCATGCTCAAGACCTGGAAGACAAAGTCCGGGTCCGCACTGAGGAGCTCAATATCCAGAATCAGGAACTGGTGAGAGTGCGTCAGGAAACGGAGATTGAACTGGATATGGCCATGCAGGTGCAGCAAGGCATGCTGCCCAAAACGCTGCCACGCCTGGATGGGTATGAAGTAGCCGCCGCTTACGTGCCGACCGGTAAGGTCAGCGGCGACTTTTACGATTTCATTATGATCGATGCGCACCGTATTTTTATGCTGATGACCGATGTTTCCGGTCATGGCGTACCCGCGGCGCTGGTGACCGCCATGGCAAAAATGGCCTTTGACCGACATGTGAAATCCGATATGCCGATTTCCCAGATTCTCAAACAGGTGAATATCGATCTCTGCGCTGCTATCAATACAGATCATTATTTGACGGCTTTTGTCGGCATTCTCGATCTGCGCACCGGAGGGTTGAAATACAGCCGAGTCTGCCATCCCTACCCGGTTATCTATCGACATAAGACCAAGTCTTTGGAACATTTAGAAATGCGGGGAGGTTTTTTCCTGGGGATGTTCGAGGACAATAATTATTCCGAAGAAGAGACTGTACTCAATCCAGGCGATCTCCTGTTTGTCTACACGGATGGCATCAACGAAAGTTTCAACAACCAAGACGAACTTTATGGGCGAAAGCGCTTGGATGAGGTCATTCATAAATATGCACCGCAGGGTCCAACCGAAACAGTTGCCCAAACTCAAAGGGACAAGGAAAATTTTTCTGAGGGTCGCCTGAGCCAGGATGATATCTCCATTTTCGCCATTAAAAGAACCGAAAAAGGCTGATTCCAGCCACTCAACTTTTTATCTTGACACTAAAAGTCCTGGAGGATTTCGTTTGAATATTTTAGTTGTCGGTGGCGCTGGATATATCGGCTCGCATGTTTGTAAGGCTCTGATAAAAGATGGCGTGGACGTCACCGTTTTCGATAATCTGTCTTCTGGTCTAAGGGGAAACATCCAACCCGGCGTCCATTTTTGTGAAGGGGATATCTTGGATCTGGCAGCCCTCGATGCGGTTTGTGGCTCCGTAAAATTTGACGGGGTTATCCATTTGGCCGCACTCAAGGCTGCGGGGGAATCGATGTTGGTCCCAGAACGCTATTCGACCCACAATATCACGGGCACCTTGAACTTGCTCAATGCGGTTAGCAAACATGGAATCGGTTGCTTTGTCTTTTCCTCTACGGCCGCCGTGTACGGCGATCCCCACTATCTGCCCATGGACGAAAAACATCCTACAGCTCCTGCCAATTATTACGGCTATACCAAGCTCGCCATCGAGGGCTTTTTAGACTGGTATGGTAGGTTGAAGGGACTCAAGTATGCGGCTTTGCGGTATTTTAATGCCGCCGGATACGATTTGGATGGGGATATCATGGGACTCGAACAGAATCCAGCGAACTTGGTTCCCGTAATCATGGAAACGGCCATGGGCTGGCGACCAAAAATGTTGGTGTACGGCAATGATTATGACACGCGTGACGGATCCTGCATTCGAGATTATATCCATGTTTCCGATCTTGCACGTGCGCATGTGGCAGCCTTACGCAAACTGATTTCCGGCAGCGGCAACCTTACTGTTAACCTGGGCACTGGGGAAGGCATAACGGTTTTAGAAATGGTGAAGAAGGCGGAGGAGATTATCGGCAAGCCCCTGGTCTATGAAATTGTTGGGCGTCGCGAGGGCGATCCTCCTGCCGTCGTCGCTTCTTCCGCCGTTGCCAAAACCCTGCTCAACTGGGAGGCCAAGCACAGCGATGCGGCCACCTTGCTCACAACCACCTGGAAAGCCTATCTGGCCAATGCGAAAGTAAGGCGTGTATGAAAGAATTCCCACATACTTTGGGTGCTTTGAAGCGATCGGGCTATCAGGTCAAATCCGTTAAACAGGAGTTGCGGGACAATATGCTGGCCCGCATTCGGGGTGGTGGACCTTTGTTACCCGGCATTATCGGCTATGAAGATACTGTCCTAAAACAAATTTCCCATTCCATTCTTTCCAAACACGACATCCTATTGCTGGGACTGCGCGGCCAAGGCAAGACCCGTATCCTACGTCGCCTGGTGGATTTTTTGGATGAGCGCGTGCCAATAGTTGAAGGGAGTGAAATCAACGACAATCCTTTTGCGCCACAATCTCGATTCGCGCAAGACCGTATCGCCGAGTTTGGGGACGATACACCCATTGCGTGGATTGGGCGTGAGAGCCGATATGGTGAGAAACTGGCAACTCCGGATGTAACTATGTCGGATTTGATCGGAGACATTGATCCGGTCAAGGCCTTCCACCAAAAGCTAGGCTACGGACACGAAGGCGCGATCCAATTTGGCATCATTCCGCGTACCAATCGTGGCATTTTTGTAATCAATGAATTGCCCGATTTGCAGGCGCGCATTCAAGTCGGCTTACTCAACATCATGGAAGAGCGCGATGTTCAAATCCGGGGCATTCGAATTAGAATACCGCTAGACCTGATGATGGCTTTTTCAGCCAATCCCGAAGACTATACCAATCGAGGCAATATCATTACGCCGCTTAAAGATAGAATCGATTCCCAAATCATCACGCATTACCCTAAGGATACGGGTACGGCTATGAAGATTACAAGACAAGAAGCTTGGCTCAATCGCGGTACCGCAGTTACACCCGTTCTTGCTGAACCTATTTGCAGAATCGTCGAACAAATCGCCTTTGAGGCGCGTGAAGAAAAAGACTTCATCGATCAGAAGTCTGGTGTTTCCGCACGCTTATCCATAGCAGCCCTGGAACTCTTAGCCAGTGCCGTGGAATTGCGCGGAGCGCATACCGGTGAAGTGACTCCCAGAGCGCGCCTTTCCGACCTGGAAAGTGTTATGCCCGCCATCACAGGAAAATTGGAACTCGTCTATGCGGGCGAACAAGAAGGGCCTGCCAATATTGCTAGGGCCATGGTGGCCAAAGCGACCAAGCGGGTTTTTCATCGCTACTTTCAAGATCCCTACAATAAACGGGAAAAGTCACCGGAGGAGAACCCCTATTTTCCAGTATTGTCCTGGTTCGAAAAGGGAAACACTTTGACTCTAGATGATAACATGGACGATGCTGCCTATCGAAAGGCGCTGGAATCGGTGCCGGAAATTGGCAAAGTGATGAAAAAGGTAGTGGCATCGGATGCCCCCGTTCAACCCCCTGAAGACGCTGCGCTTTTCCTGGAATTGCTTTTGGAAGGCCTCCATCTGCATTCTCGATTGAGCAAGGAAAACCTGACGGAAGGTTTTATCTACAGGGACATGATGTCGGATATTCTAACGCGATAAATTAAATCGAGATAGGCTGACTCTATGGAGATCCGTTATGGAAAGCCGCTGCCAGCCGAAATAGGTAAAGGCAGCGAAGGCGCAACTCAAGCCGATATAGTCGATCTGTTTTCCCAATTGTTTTTGCGCAGCAACGGCAATGTAGGACAAGCTTTGGAATGGCTGCGCAAGATTTCGGAAACGCACGGATTGTTGGGTCGGGATCGTACCTTTGAAGACATGATGGATGAGTTGGAAGAAAAAGGCATGCTGCGACGGGATAAAGGTGGCTTTGCCGTTACCCCAAGTGGCGACCAAGTCATTCGTGAATCCGTATTTGATCGGGTTTTCAAAGGCATGGGCAAAGGCCTACGCGGCTCCCATGCCACGGGTACTCCTGGCAAAGGCGGAGATCGATTGCCGGAAAAACGTCCGTATACCCACGGAGATGAACTTGCCGATCTGGATTTCAGCGCTTCCCTACGCAATGGATTGAACCGAACCGGGACCGATGACATTTCCGAGGACGACTTTGAAGTCTATGAACGCGAGCAATTGGCTGGCTGTGCCACGGTACTTATGTTGGATATCAGTCATAGTATGATCCTCTATGGCGAAGACCGGATTACACCCGCTAAAATGGTGGCCATATCCCTGGTGGAATTTGTCCGGCGCCATTATCCGCGGGACACGCTGGATGTCATCACCTTTGGAGATGAAGCCAAGGAAATCGCACCGGATCGTATTGCGCATGTGGCTGTAGGTCCATATCACACTAATACTTGCGACGGCCTCAAGCTTGCCCAGACTTTGCTCAGGCGCCGCAAAAGCCCCAATAAACAGATTTTCATGGTCACGGATGGAAAGCCTTCCGCCGTATTTGACCGAGGCCGTCTCTATCGGAATTCCATGGGACTCGATCCGCTGGTGTTGCAGAAAACTTTTGCTGAAGGGCGAAGTTGTCGTAAACATAAAATTCGCGTTTGTACCTTCATGATCGCGCAAGATCCTTATTTAATCGAATTTGTGGAGGAGTTCAGCCAGGTGAGTGGCGGCCAGGCCTTTTATACCGGTTTGGACGGCTTGGGTGAATTTATTTTTGTGGATTATCAGGCCCATCGTCGCGGAAAAATCCGTTGAGGGACTCGGTTACTTGGCTGGACTGACGGCTAGGCCATTGCCGCCTTTGCATTTTACCGCATACATGGCTTCATCTGCTCTCTGAATAAATTCCTTCAGGGCCTGTCCCGGATCCTTCAACTCATCGCCCTGTCTAAATTGGGTGATGCCGATGGAAAGCGAGGTGGGATCTACGCGCAATTTTCGAAAGGCGGTTAGAATCCGTTCACAGGTGATCGAAGCACCGGCAACGGCCGTGTCCGGCAAGAGCAGGACGAATTCATCGCCGCCATAGCGATAGGCTGAATCCATATCGAGACGCAGTTCATTTTGGAAAACATTGCTCAACATTACCAGCAGATGGTCGCCGGCCTGATGGCCTTTGGTATCGTTATAGATTTTAAATTTGTCCACATCGACCAGCGCCAGAGAAAACGTGCGGTTGGGATGGCGTTTTTGCGCCTTGATCATTCTGCCCAATTCCGCATTTAGGTGGCGGACATTGTACAATCCCGTCAGGCTGTCCGTAATCACCAATCGCAACAGTTGTTCATTCTTCTCTTGTAGTTGTCCCTCCAATTGTTTTCGCTTGGATATATTGTTGCAATTGAATACTTCGCCAATGGTTTCCTTGTCTCGGTTGAGCATGCGCGTGACGCTCAGGGAGATCCAGATTTCTTCACCGGAATCGAATGTTTGGATGCGGAGCTCGGGCGCTTCTGCGGAACCGTGTTGATCCACTCTGGCCAAAAGGGCGGAAATTTCTGTGGGACTTTCGAAAAGGGAATGCACTTCCTTGCCGAGCACATCGGTTTGGGTAATACCGAAAACACGCTCCGAGCCTCTATTGAATTTGAGAATACGGTGTTCCACATCAGTGGTAAAAATAATATTGCCGGAATTTGCGATAACGGATTCAAAATACCAGGCTTTGGCTTCCAAGCGTTTTTGCTTGAGGAGGAATACCTGCAAGTCTTCAAGATACGTTCGCGCTTTTTGCCGGAAGAAGTAAGTCAGCGCTACCAAGAGGATGGCCAATGGATAGACCAGCAGTGGATTGAATTTAAGCGCCAAAAAACAACCGGCGAGGACGCCAAAAAGCAGGATGGCGAAGGATAAATTTGTTTTCCAACCACGCTGGGTCATTGCTAAAAAGGCTTTCTTTTACCTGATTTTACTCTTCCCATATGGGGAGTGCAATGCAGGTTTATTTGGAGCAGCAAAAATACTAGTTGATTTTCAACCCATGTGGTTCTTGTTCACCTGGTTTTCTTCTTGAAGTGCCAAATAAAAATGTGTTTGCCTTTGCCTCAAATAAACTGGAAAGTTCTGCAAAGACAGGCCATTAATGGCGATGCGATATGCTTCCCAAATAAGATTGGACTGAGTCTGTTCCGCCAAGTTCTTTTCCGCAGCCTCAAGTCTTTTAAGAGCCGCGGGCCTTGGGTTGGCAATAGCTCCCAACAATTCCAGTCGTAAGCTTTCTCGCACACCTGTTAAGGTCGGAAGGACTGCGTTCATAGCCTCGTCTATACGATAATGGTCCAGCGTTCGTATCAGGGCTTTTGCCCTTAGACAAGCGGAATGGAATTCTTGTCTGGAATTTTTAAGCACTTGCCTATCCAGTCCAGTGTCCCAGTCCGTTTGCCACACATCAATAAGCTCCGGCACCTTGCCGTAAAGGATATAATCCGCGATTGTTTCTGGAAGAAGCCTATTTAAACCGGCATGGGGCACCGAAAATTGAAAATTCGGGAGAGGCTCAGGATCGGTTTGGAAGATTACATGGCCGCGGCCGTATGGGCCTGTTTCAATGGGGTTAGAGGGTCCGAAAAGCGCCAGTACCGGCGCAAGGGTACCGGCAGCCAGGTGCATGGCTACGGTGTCACCGGTAACCACCAGACGGGCATTGCCAGTGAGCCAGGCAAGTTCTAGTAAGGTGGTCTTACCCACGCAAAGCACCATAGCTGCCGCAACCTGCGTATCCATCCCATTCAAAATCCGTTCTAATACAGGCAGCTCTTCGACAGCGCCGGTAAAGGCAATTTCTAATCCAGCCCTAAGGCAAAGGGTGGCCAACTGCGCCCAATGTTCGGCCGGCCAACATTTTCCCGGCCATGCTGATCCTGGATGAAAGACAAGAAACTGACCGGGCAATAGTTTTTCTGCGCATTTGGGTCGAGATACCTTTGGGAGAATGTTCCCAGTTTTACCCGTCCAATTTGCCGGTGGTTTTGACGGATTGGAATGCCTAGTTAGCCCCAGTTTTTCCAATGCCCAATGGGCCGTGCGCAAGTACACATCGATAGCGTGCCATCCATTGTCACCACGCGCTACCGGAATGGCGGCGAGGTGCTCCATATAACGCGACTCGATATGGAAGTGACTTCCTTCTCGAAATTCCAGGCCTATTTTTCGTTCGGCAGTAACAAAGGATTGAATGACGCCGCCATAGTACTCTTGAAAAAAATTCATAGAGAGCAAGTAGGACATGCGTGACAACTCGCTGAGAAACGTATTCATTGCATTAATGCCATCGGTAAACTCGCCCGAATGGACACAGCCCTGCAGCGTCTTGCTGGGGATCACGTGTACGCGTCTTATTAAAGGGCTGCCTTGTAAAAGAATGCGACATTCTTCACTGACTACATAATCAAAGACGAGGTCCGGATATTCAGATTTCAGCCGATTCAAGGCCTGTAGGGCCATAACCACATCACCTGGATTATTGGGTAGTATGATAAGGACTTCCAAAGTCAAACTTGGCCGTACCTTTGTTGCTGGCGGGTTTCTTTGGCCAATAGCAGTCCAATGAGAAGAATTATGCGATCTTCCTGTGAGATCACTACACCTTTGGCCAGTTTCTCTTCCACAACCTTATAAAGACGGCTGAATTCGTGCTGGTCCATGCTTCCAAGCATGCCATTTTTCAGGCTCCGAAAACAATCCATGCGTGTAAAATGATGCGTGAATCCTTTGCAAAGAACGGTCTTTACTGCTAATTTCTCCGCCATGCCCAAATATTCCATCGCCTTTATAACACCTACGCCTTCCTTGGTACACCAAGTAGTGGAGATGGATTCGCAGGAGTCGGCCCTTCGCTTCTTTTTCAACCAATTTGTTTCTGCCGGATACTCAAAAGACAATGAGGGCTACAATTATTTCAAAGAAGACTTTGTGGATCCGGACGCCCCCTTGGGCAGCATTCTAGAACTTTAAGGTATCGCAGTGGCAACCAGAAAGACCATTGGAGTGCTGATGGGGGGTATTTCTCCCGAGCATTCGGTGTCTTTAGTTTCTGGAAGCGGCATGTTGAAGAATTTGGATCCGGAGTTGTATCTCGGCTTCCCGATTTTAATTTCAAAAGAAAACACCTGGATCTGGCCGGACCATAGCTCCGGCAATTTGGCCTTTATGGCTGCGGCCACTGCAATGGTTGATTCCTCGGAGAAGGCAGCGGCTTGCCTGCAGACTCCGCCGCAAGGGTGGCATGTCGCCCGTTTTCCGGATTTCAAAGTCTTCCCAAAATGTGATTTGATGCTGATTGGCTTGCACGGCATAGGCGGGGAAGATGGCCGTCTACAAGGGTTTTTCGATTTGGCTGGGCAACGCTTCAGCGGCAGCGGCAGTTTAGGATCCGCACTGGCCATGGATAAGATTACGGCCAAGCGAATTTATCAAGCAGAAGGGATTCCTACAGCCCGCTATCGCGTGCTGGAAAAGCAGGACTATGCTGGTGCTGCCCCTGCATTAGAAAAGGAATTCGGATATCCGTTGGTGATCAAAAGCCCCCAGGGCGGATCCAGTCTGGGCATGGGAATCGCAAAAACCGCCGAACAACTGGAAGACCTTTTGAAAACTTTGGGCGCCAGCTCCGATCGTTTATTGGTGGAAGAATTCATTGCGGGCCGTGAAGGGACATGTGGATTCCTCGCTGGCTTTCAGCCTTTGCCGCCTACAGAAATTCGGCCCAAGGCAGGCTTTTTTAATTTTGAAGCCAAGTATCAGCCCGGTGGAGCAGAAGAAATTACACCGGCGGATTTCCCCACAGACATCCTAATCGAAATGCAAAAATTAGCTGCGCGCTGCCACCATGCACTGCAGCTTTCCGTTTACAGCCGTACCGATTTCATTTATGCTCAGAATAAACTATGGGTACTCGAAACCAATAATCTACCTGGCTTTACGCCCACTTCGCTCCTACCGCAGGCTGCCGCCCACGCCGGATTGAATTATACCGGGCTGTTGACGCGGATCATCGAGGAAAGCTTAAATAAGTGAAGGGGTCTCAACCACCGGACCTGGTTTTGGTGATCGATCTTTCCGCCTCTCTCTATGTGGGTATCGTCGACCCAGTGAAAGGCGTATTGGCTGCACGCATTCGTGAACAGGCCGGTCGGTTGGAAAAGGGAAGTCATGCGGTTTCCGGCGGCAGGGGGGAATCGGGACATGCGCTTTTAGAAGAATGCCTTTCAGCCTCCGGCATCACCCTTCCGGATATCGGATCGATTTGTGTGGGTACGGGTCCAGGCAGCTTTACTGGAATAAGAGTGGGAGTGGCAATCGCGCAAGGGTTAGGTTTTACACGGCAGTTGCCATTGTATCCGTATTCTTCCTTAGCCGCCCTTATCGCCTGTGCGTCCCACACTATTACTCTCTTGGGGCCGTCACCGGTTGCGGCGATTGCAGCAAATGCCGGTCGGTATTTTGTCTTTGCAGAGGAACTAGGTCAAACCCTGCTAGCTGGTGAAGCGTTGGCAGCTCTGGGAACATTGCATCCCAATCTGATTACTTCCGGTCTAATACCCGATGACGAACGCTTCCGTCTGTTTTTCCCCACCGTGGAGCGCATGGAAGTTCAAATGGATTTTATACGGGTCGTGAATCTGGCCAAGGCGGGTCCTCCTATACTCGATGGAATCATACGTCCCAATTACTTGCAGGCTTCGGCCGCAGAGGAGAAGCGACGCACACCAGGTGCCGAGGGTGCGGGCTAATCATGGTAACCTGGACGCGACCTTTGCGTGCAGTAGACATTCAAGCTGTTTTGGCTATCGAAACGGAGGCGAACTCTGTCCCGTGGCGTGAGTCAGATTTTTTGGCCTTTTTGCCCAAGGAAAAATCAAGTCTTCAAGAAATGGATATTCCGTCGGCTCATGAAGCTGGCGGGCAGCCTATGGCGTGGGTGTATGCGGATCCGGAGGTTAGGGGATTTCTTTGCGCATTAGGCGCGGCCGACGAGGTGGAGTTGCAATCCCTAGCTGTGGAAAAAGCCCGATGGGGTCTAGGCATAGCATCGGCATTGATGGAAGCCATGCTCGCTTGGGCACAAGCGGGGCATTACCGGGCGCTTCACCTGGAGGTCCGGGAAAATAATGTGCGAGCCTTTGAATTTTACCGACGCTGGGATTTTGCTACGGTGGGGCGTAGGCCCAATTATTACCGTGATAATGGAGAGGCAGCGCTTTTGATGAGTCTCGAGTTTGGAGCTTAATTCTGGACTCCATGATAACTATTGCTAAATTACCCCCATACTTTATTGAGATTCATTCACGTCACTTTTAGGGAGTTTATTCATGTCCAAGGCCGTCATTTCCACTCGTCATGGGGACATCACCCTCGAATTTCTACCCGATGTCGCTCCAAATCATGTTCAAAACTTCCTGGAACTGGCGAAGTCCGGATTTTATGACAAAACACTATTCCATCGTGTTATTCCCGGCTTTATGATTCAAGGCGGTGACCCCAACAGTAAGAATTCAGACAAACAGTTGCATGGAACAGGTGGATCCGGAAAAAATGTGAAAGCCGAATTTTCCAACACACCCCATGTGCGCGGCATCGTTTCTGCGGCGCGTTCCGCTAATATTGATTCCGCGTCTTCGCAATTTTTCATAGTGGTCGCCGATTCCTCACATCTAGATAATCAATATTCTGCGTTTGGCAGGGTGCTCTCCGGCATGGAAGCCGTCGATGCCATTGTCGCTGAAGAAACCGACCATCGCGACAACCCTATTGCGCCGGTAGACATTACGGTAAAAGTGCTCGAGGAAATTTAGAATGGACGGTGGCCGGTTGTTGCGGGCGTGGATGCATTTTGCTTTTAAGGAGTGCACTTGCCGCTAAGACCACGATTTCCTGTTCAATCCCGCCGAAGCGGCTCCATTGGGCATTGGCGTTTGTGGGGCTGGTTCGCTCTATCACTGGCGCTGGTGCTAATGGTAATTTTAGGTGGAGTCATTTTTTGGAAATCGGGCCGATGGCTGGTTCGTTCAGATTCCTTCGAGAAAATTTCTTGGGCATTGGTTTTGGCAGGAGAATCCCGTGACTGTGAGCGCACGGAAGCGGCGCTTGAGCTTTACCGGGAAGGAAGAATCGACTCCGTCATACTTTCTGCTTGCCGAATTTTCAAAACGCATTATGAAAGCGAATTCACTGTACCCTATATGGTTCAAGAAGGATATCCGAAAGGAAAAATATTTGAATTCCATCAGGACGCTTATTCCACTTTGGAAGAGGCCAGGTTATTAATCCGTCAATTTCGGTATCAAAATCTGGACACGGTATTGATTATCACTTCCAATTACCATTCGGCTAGGACACGTCGGATATTTAGAAAGCTGGCGCAAGGTTATCCACAAATACTGGTCTATGCTGCGGATTTCAAATCCTATGATCCGGATGTTTGGTGGTCAGGTAGGGAGAGCAGGAAATATTGGTTCGGTGAATGGATTAGAACTCTTTATAGCTGGTACGAGCTTGCGGGTGTTCAAGCTGAAAATGGCACTTCTGATTTTCAAAATCTGATTCCCGATATTTGGACGAGTCATGGCGGTGAAAAGGGAGTGCCTTCCGATACGATAAAAAGGGATTCGACCAAAACCGAAAGTTTGCCAAGCATTCCTGTGGACACACTTTTCACTTTACCTGTTAATCAGGATAGTTCACAAGCAATAGTGGCGAAACCGGAAGCGTCAACCAAGGTTCCAGAAAAGCGGCCGTTCCCAAAGGCTGAACCGACGATTAAAAAGAAGCCTACAGAAAAAATAAAGAAAAAATAACCGGCCACTTTGGAAGTGGCCGGCAGTTATGTAACTAAACCGATTTTGTATCTAAATCGATTCGGACTGTTCGGTTATTTTTGGCTAGCCGCAACCAGGTTGGCAAATAGAGCATCTGCCAAAGCATTTTTACCGAGCTTTCCAAATATATCGAACTGGTAGAATACCACACGACCTTTACCGACTGGCAGACTGGCAATGTCGGCTCCCCAGCGTATTTTGGACTTGCCGCTTCCATTACCAAGTAAGTTGATGCTACCGGCTGCCACGCTCATGTTCGGGATGGACTCGAGGCTCCAGTAAGGCATAACGTCCGCGAAGGTTTGATCCAAGACGCCCTGGGTGCCCAAATCTTTGAACTCGGGGCCGCCCATGGCATAATGAAAGCTACCGAAAGTGCTACCCGAAGAACGGAAGCAGGAAATTTCCATCGGCAAGACTTTGAGGCTATTCAAAAAGCGGGCATCTTCTTCGGTAACGTTTCCTAAAACGAGCACGCCACCCGCTGATACTTTTTCGAAGCATTTGCGAACCACGGCGTCACCAAGGCTGGAAATTTCAGCCAAGACGGCAATCGGCGCATCGGGGTTGGAAAAGCTGGAGATAGTATCCGGAAAGTTACCTAAAAGGGAAACTTTCTTTAACGGCACCTCTAATTTGATTTCCGGAGGAACCAAGAACACTTCTTCGCTTCGAGCCATTTCTTTATTGTTTTTGGTGAGGTTCAAGTCGAAGGTGAAT
>JAYSRH010000054.1:0-5239 GCA_043721115.1 Fibrobacteria bacterium
TGCAGCAATGTGGATTTCCCCGTACCGGCTTTGCCGGTTACAAATACGCAGCGACGGCCCTCCTGAATGCATGCCTGAACGTCCTGGAAACCATTATTCCATTCCAGCGCGTCCTGAAAGGAATCTAATGTATTTGGAAAATTATTATCCCGCAAGGGCATGAGGCGCCGGAGAGGACGCCGGAATAGCTTTGACCTTTCGACGTAAGCGCCCAGTATTAGCCGTTTCGATTTCGATTTTGGAACGGATCTCGCCCACTTCCTGAATCAAATCCAAGTCGAGCAATGGCTCTGGGGAAACGATATGACCCCAGGTCTCATTGACAAAGCGGCGGATTTCCAAAGTCAACGCATCGGTCGCCTGCATATTGATTTCGTTGGCACGCAAAAGGCTTTTCGCCTTCACGTAATAGTACAGATAATCGCCCGTGGTTTGTCGTTCCAGAAAAATACTTTCCGCAACAATTCCTTCACGGCGCATCGCATCCAGACTTTTTTCCTCACGCTGCCTTAAAGATCGAACAAATTCAACCACCTGTTCCGTTTTTCCCGGACGAATTTTGATTTTTAACAGTTGGGTTTCAAACATCTGAGTATCCATGTAATCTTAAATTTTAATAAACCTAGAAGCAAATATAAATGAAGGACGACGGGTTGTGAACCCCGCATCCCTAGGCCGATTATACCACTAGATCTTGGCCTTGCGCTTCCTTAAAATCCAAGTGGTCATGCACCTGAGGTTCTGGACATTCACGGACCTTAAGGGCTCCACCATCTCGCCACCCAGTCTCTGTGTGGCCAACAGCAATTTCGCCTCAGTCGCCAGGAACCATTCCCCACCCGTTGGCATCCGATACTTCCCATTTTCCAGCCGCTGTAACCGGTCTTCTATCCCTATGGAAGACGCCATGCGAATAAATAGCATTCCACCCGGCTCAGTCACCCGCCACAGCCCGTCCAGCATGGCTTGGAAGTGTGTCTCGTCCTCGGCGAAATGCAGGACGGCATTGCAAATCACCAGGCCAAAATGTCCGTCAGGATAGGTCATAGCCTCAATTTTCTCAACCCGGAATTTCTCCGGCCGGAATTTGTCCGCCCGGAACTTGTCCGCTTGGACTTGGAATTGAGGCAGAGGTACAAGTTCTGTGGCCATCTCCCTGACATGGTTGAGTGCGTCCTCATCCGCATCGGCGGCGTGTACGTCAAACCCGGCCCGGAAAAAATAGGTGAGATTGCGCCCTGTCCCGGACCCGGCGTCCAAGATACGCATCGGTGGGGCTAGGCGGCCTTTTAAAAGCTGATCAAATAGATAAAGATCTATGCCTCCAAACCAAGCGCGGAGGTCCAGAATTTTGGAATCCATCTTTATATCGTCTCCCCAGTAGCTTAAACGGCCACTAATGGCCAATGTGCGGTTAAAGTTTTGCGTAATGTCTCTAATTTTACCGGCTTGGTCAGGTATTCATCCATCCCCGCATCTAAACATCGCTGACGATCTTCTTCCATGGCATGCGCGGTAAGGGCAATAATTGGAATCCTGATGCTAGGCATACGAGTCTTTTCCAAAGACCGAATGATACGCGTGGCTTCATAACCATCCATATCGGGCATCTGGCAATCCATTAAAATGAAATCGAATTTTCCGGTTTTCCACTTTTCTACGGCTTCATTTCCATCTTTAGCGACATCGGACTTAACCTTTAGCCTATCCAGCATTGCCATAGCAACAATTCGATTGGTGATATTGTCTTCGACCAAAAGCACATGCTTAATCTTAATTTCCTGATTCACGGAATGGATCGGTAAGGCACGCGTTGCCCTATCGGACACATGCACTTCGCGTAAAGGGATTTGTAACCAGAAACACGATCCTTTTCCAATTTCACTTTCTACCGCTATGCTGCCGCCCAGCAGCTCAACTAATCGATGGCATATTGCCAGCCCTAATCCCGTTCCGCCATATTTTCTAGAAAAAGATGAGTCTGCCTGGGTATACGGTTTGAATAAATTGGCCAAGGTCGTTTTGGACATGCCTATTCCCGAATCTAGTACCGCAAACTTTACGTAACCGGGGCATTCCAACACTGTAGTAATATTCATGGCAATCGTTCCAGTTTCGGTAAACTTTATTGCGTTTCCCAATAGATTGATTAAAATCTGCCGGATGCGTTGTGAATCTCCAGAGACCCGCGCAGGCAGGCTTGCTTGAAAATGCAATTGGATATCAATTCCTTTCCTTTTGGCCGTATCAGAGAATAAGGCGAGACACTCTTCGCACAAAACCGCCAAATCAAAATTATCGCTATGAACTTCCAATTTTCCGGATTCGATTTTAGAAAAATCCAAAATATCATTTAGGATTGAAAGCAAACCCTCAGCCGACAATTGTAATGTTTGCAAATATTTTTTCTGTAAAGGATTCAGATCAGTCTCATTAATAAGCTGTGCAAGACCCATTATGCCATTCATGGGTGTACGTATTTCATGACTGACGATGGCGATAAATTCTCCCCTAGAACGGGTTGCAGCCTCAGCAATTTCTTTGGCCTTGTTTAATTCTTGAGCCTGGGCCCCTAAACTCTTTGATTTAAGATTAAGACTTTCGATGGCACGATGATAAGCTTGGAAAAAGCCATTAAGCATCGCGACGGTTGCGAAAAGTGAAGCAGGTATGGCTATCAACCACGTTATGGGTTTTGTAGCTGGATTTTGAAAATCGGGAATTGCAATGCCATGACGGGGAAGCCAATATAAAAGCAATGCATCCAATGTCACGATTGCAATCCAAATGAAGGCTAAGCGAAGTCCTTGAGTCACCAAGATAAAAATGATTACTGGGCCGTACCAAATTCCTGAACTGGCTTGCAATCCTCCGCTAAAAGCTCCGAGACAAACCGTTAAGAAAGTCGCCAATACAATCAGCCATAACGAAACCATTTTCAACGAACCGAACAGGCGATGGATCAGAGGAGATAGGCCCACCAGAAACGCCGTACAAACAATGGCTATTCCCATACCCCTATCGCCACGCAAAAATCTTGATGTACCGACCAGGCAGGCAGCAAGAAAAGCCACCAACATAAAGACGTACACGATCCTTTTTTGACGTAAATCATCTTCGCTTTCCGGAAGATGGGGTTTAGGGGCAAGACCTTCAACAAATCGGAATAGCAAAGCCGATTGCGCCATGGCAAATTATTTCATTAAACCATTTATAATGCAATCCCAACTAGGGCAGCAAAATTAAATCATTGCATGCATTTGACTAAGTCGCTTTTTCGAAAGCCTTTTTGAGGGCAAAACGTAGGCTTGATTTATCATGCACCCAAGCCGCTAGTGCCTCTCCTAAGGATGACGACTTAACAGGTTTGGTCAAATAGGCATCCATTCCGGCAGCCAAACATCGAATTCTATCTTCCTCCATTGCATGTGCAGTAAGCGCAACTATCGGTATCCGCGATCCGGATTTCGAGCTGCTCTCCTTGGCGCGAATGGTTTGCGAGGCAACATATCCATCCATCTCCGGCATCTGGCAATCCATAAAGATTAAATCAAAGCAGCCTTTTTCCCAGAGCTCCACTGCCTCAATTCCATTGTGGGCAACTTCAATGGAAACATTTAGCTTTTCCAACATCTTTACCACCACCATCAAATTGACGGCATTGTCTTCCGCCACCAGTACGTGTGCCTTTGGCAAGTTTGCCTTTTCCATCACTGGTACAGGAACCAAACTCGATTTAACGGGCAAGTTCGTTTCCGGCAATACCAGCTCAAAACTAAAGCATGAACCATTGCCTAACTGACTTTCCACAGAAATGTTTCCGCCCATCAAGGCTATCAAACGATTGCAAATAGCCAAACCCAAACCTGTTCCTCCAAATTTCCGTGAAGACGATGCGTCCGCTTGAGTATACGGCTGGAACAAAATTTTCAAAGTGGACTCACTCATCCCAATTCCCTGATCTTTCACCGTAAACTTAACCCAGTCCTTGCGGCCTTCCAGAGGAAAAATGTCCACAGCAATGGCGCCATGCTCGGTAAATTTTATGGAATTTCTCACAAGGTTAAGTAGAACCTGACGGATCCGAACGGGATCCCCAACTACATTTTTGGGCAAGCTATTATGGTATTGAAACCCTAATTTAAGCCTCTTGGTTTCAGCAATGCCCGCAAAAACGGAAAGGCTTTCTTCACACATGGCTTTTAAAGAAAACGGCTCCGTCAAGACCTCCAATTTGCCCGCTTCAATTTTTGAGAAGTCTAATATATCTCCCAAGATTGAAAGCAGCCCTTCCGCGGAAATTCGCAAAGCTTGCATGAATTTCTGTTGGTCTTGAGACAACACCGTTCCATTCATAAGTTGGGCCACACCCAAAATTCCATTCATCGGAGTGCGGATTTCATGACTCACCGTTGCAATAAATTCGCTGCGGGATTTCGAAGCCGCCTCAGCTTCAAATTTGGCTTGGCCCAACTCTTTGGTTTGTATAAGCAAGGTTTTGGTCTGCCGGTCCAAATTTCGAATGGCATGTCTATGGGCTTCAAAAAATCCATGGAGCAGGCATACAACAAGAAAGAGGCTGGCAGAAAAGGATAGACTCCAAGAAATCGCTTTGTTTGTCGGATTTTCATAATCCGGAAACACAACCCCATGAGCAGATAACCACCATACCGTTAACGTTTCCAAACCAATCACTCCGGTCAAGATCAGTGCCGGCTTGCTTCCCTGAGTTACCATTACAAAAACAATCAAGGCACCGAACCAAACTTGCGCTGAAGAATGCATTCCACCGGAAAGCAGACTGGTAGATAAGAGCATGGCCGTACACACCCCGGAAATCCATAATCCAGCTGCGTTTAAAGATCCATAATATTTATGGTATAGTGGCGTAAGCCCCATCAAGATGCCACAGATCAAAACTATCCAAGGGAGAACCCTATCCTGTTGAATAAACCCAAGCGTACAGAAGATGAAATCGTTTACCAAAATCAAAAGGAATGCACCGTACACTATCCGGGCATTCCGGATATTTTCCTCTGAACCGTTCCATTCTTTTGTTGGAACAAAGCGGTCCACCAACTTAAATAAAAAGGCAATAATCGCTTTCATCTGGTTAGGATTATAGGGGTAGGGCGGGCGTGCAATGCTGTTGACTTAAGGAAATTTCCGTAGGTTTTTGGATAAAAATCTTGGAATAGAAATCCATGAACGCTATATTCTGCTCATCAAGTTTAATAGA
>JAYSRH010000055.1:0-2103 GCA_043721115.1 Fibrobacteria bacterium
AGGCAGCCTTGTGCTTTGAGGCGCATGCCTTCTAGGTAACCACTGTGGGAAAGAATGGCTTCGATTCGAGGCGGCAGGCCGGAGGGCTGTTCCAAGGTTCCGTCATCCAGGGCATCCCAATCCATGGAGCTGTGCAAGCCCTCCAAATATCCCAGCAATTGCATGAGGCAGCGTTGGGTTATTTCAAAAGATCCGTTTTCCATGTCCAAAAAGTAAGTACGCAAATGGCAATTCCGGTCTAGGCTTGTTAAAATTACCCCATAAAAATTTTTTGTCCGTTGGTAACCATGCTTGAAACCTTAAATATCGCCGAGGTGTTCTATTCCATCCAAGGAGAAGGCTTTCATGCGGGTACGCCTGCGATTTTTATTCGCAGCGCGGGTTGCAATTTGGCCTGTGATTTTTGCGACACCGACTTTTCGCCCAAGGAAAAATGGACCCCGGAACTCCTTTTGGAAAAAATCGCACCGTTCGCCTGCCGCTTTGTAGTGATAACCGGAGGAGAGCCCACCATTCAACCCAAGGCCATGCGTAGTTTCATTTCATTGCTGCGTATTAAGGGCTATTATGTGACTCTGGAAACGAACGGCAGTTCTTTGGACACCTTGGGTGTGGACTGGGTTACGGTCAGCCCAAAGCTATCACAAAAGGGGCAATGGGTTTTGAAGCATGGACAGGAGCTCAAGCTGGTATATGAATCCCAAGATCTGGGATTCTATGAGGACTCGTCCTTTACACATTATTATTTGCAGCCTAAAGAAATTCGTTCTGGAAAATGGGGCGGGGGAATGCGGGACGAGGTAGCGACCAGGCTGGAATGGGCAAAAACCACCGAGGCGGTTATGTCCAATCCTCGATGGAAACTTTCTTTTCAACTACACAAAGAACTGGGCCTGCGGTAGGCACCTCTTTTCCGTCATGTTCAACTGTTTTCGGGGCAATATCTATGGTGACCTTCAATAAAGAAGCCGATTGGAAAGCAAAGGATCGCGATTGTCTGGTCGTTTTTTCCGGAGGCCAGGATTCCACTATCTGTTTACATTGGGCCCTGCAAACATTTCGATCGGTTAAGGCCATTTTTTTTGATTATGGTCAGCGGCATGCCTCGGAACAAAAGGCCGCCGAAACTATTGCGGCCAAGCTATCCGTCACACTTAAAGTTTTTCGTCTCGATTTCTTTACCCAACTGGGCGGAAATGCCCTGATAGATTCCCGCTTGGACATCGAAGGCTTATCCACTAATGAAACCAGCTCAGAAATCACTTCGGTAAGCGCTTCAGCAAGTCTTCCCAATACATTTGTACCGGGACGAAATCTAGTGTTTCTGACTTATGCGGCCAGTTATGCGTATACGCTTGGGATTCGGGACCTGGTAACCGGCGTGTGCCAAACGGATTACAGCGGATACCCGGATTGCCGGGCTGCGACCATGACAAGTCTTGAGCAGGCCCTATCGCTCGGGTTGGGCTGGACTGTACCTGACGTACCAGCTCTACCCGGTCAAGGACTCGTTCTCCACACACCATTGATGTTTCAATCCAAAGCAGATTCCGTCCGATGGGCAGTGCAATTGGGGGCTATGGACTCTTTAGCTCATAGTCACACCTGCTACGAAGGTTTGTTTCCGCCTTGTGGGAAATGTCCTTCCTGTTTGCTTCGGATTAAAGGGTTCAAGGAAGCAGGGATGACTGATCCATTGACCACGCACACTTAAAAACCGTAAGTCGGCTGAATTTGATTGGATCTTCGTTTACCAGCCATAGGTATCATGGCCCAGCATGCTTTTTCTCATCCCAATTTATGGATTTTGCCGGGTATAATAGGTATCCTTGTGGAAAATTAGGCGGTATGCAATGGACGATGGTAAGTATGATGTTTGTGTAATTGGATCCGGACCCGGCGGCTTTGGGGCTGTCATGCGCGGATTCGATTTTGGCAAGCGGGTTGCGATGGTGGAAGCCGCCAATATCGGTGGGGCCGGCATTATGCACGGTGCCATGACTTCAAAAACGCTTTGGGAGCTTTCCAAGGATTACGCGGTGGCTTCGGCGGTGGACCGCGGGTACCGGTCTTCCAATCTCGCTGTGGATTATGAAAGAGTGC
>JAYSRH010000056.1:0-5219 GCA_043721115.1 Fibrobacteria bacterium
TAAGGTAAATTGGACGTGGAACGAATCCCCGGTGGCAACCACTTCCTGACCGGAAAGGACAGCGGGAATGGGTTCCCAGTTAGGCCCCCGTAAGGAGGCGTAAATTCTCCGGATCACCTCGCGGCTTCCCAGTTTAATTCGGCGCAACTCGCCCTGTTCCAAAAGCATGGACAACGGACCTGCCGTGAGTTTAACAGAATAAGGCAAATGGGCGGGACCCCCGCAACGCAAGGCTGGCATGGAAAGGAATGACATGTATTTCAATTTAAGAAGAAAGAGCCGGCTTTGGGCCACTGCAAACTCAGACCCACCTAAAATAGTCGCATCAATCGGGAAGTGGCTTGCCTTTGGTTTCCGGGGCAAACCAAATAATCACCAATCCAACCACATACACTAAGCTGATAATCGAACACATCTTGGCATAATCTTCATGAAAAGTATTCAGCAATTGTCCGGCATAAAGAGTCCCGGCTGCAGCCAACAAGCGGCCGGAATTAAAAGCAAAACCTGATCCGGTGGCGCGCACTCTTGTTGGAAAAAGCTCGGGCAGATACAGGGGCAACCATCCATAGAAACCGGCCGTCAGTCCACCAACCAAAAAAGTCCAGACCTTGAATCCTGTGCCATATTCCATGGGAATGCGAAAAAGGATGCCGCAGGCGATTAGCGACAATAGAGCCAATCCGAAATAAGCCATGCGACGATTTAATTTTTCGGCTATTAAAGCGAAACCGAGGCTGAAAAGTATGGCTCCGAAGGCGGAACAAATTTGCACCGTTTCTCTTACACCTGGAGCTTTGTTGGTCAATTTATTTGCCCAGGAAGGAATCCACTGCACGGAACCCCACGTTCCCAGCAAGGCCACTGTAGCGAGTCCGGCGCCGATAAGCGTGTACTTGGCCAATCCTCCCTGAAAAAGTTCTGCCACAGAAACTTTAACCTGCTCCTTCCGATGGGAGGATTCCCATTTTTCAGATTCAGGAACAAAAATTCGAATGAAAAAGGTGAGCAATGCGGGAGCCGCACCCAAAAGCATCAACAATCGCCAGCTTCCATTTTGCAAGAGCTGCGTAACTGTGGCAGCCGGTAAAATTCCATGCAACAAGGTACTAGCACCTGCTATGAAACTCGTTAGTCCCAAGGATAAAACTGCAATCAGCAAAAACCCGATGTTGGCGGAAGCGCCGATGACACCGGCCATCAACGGCCGCGACTTGTTGGGGAAAATCTCCATCACCAGAGCAACTCCTAGGGCCCACTGGCCACCCATTCCCAGCGCCGCAATAAAACGTAAAGCCGCAAGTTGCCAAGGAGCTTGGACAAATGCACAAAGGCCGGAAAAGATGGAATAGAGCAGAACACTCCAAAACATGGCGCGCGTTCGTCCTATTCTATCACCCAGCCAGCCCAGGAGAATGCCACCCAGTGCCGCGCCCACCAAAAATACCGCGATGATTGCGGACATCCAAGTGCCTATGGAATCCGCACCGCCCACACCAAGCAATTCCAACATGGCAGGACGAGCTACTAGTGGAAACAGCCCCATCTCCAAGCCGTCAAACATCCAACCTAAAACCGCAGCTGCTAAGGCCAACCATTTACCGGAACCCTGTATCATGTCCACTCCTTGTGAGACCACTGACTGTTTGCTGATAACCGTGTCCGCTCCCATTTCCCATTGCAAAGGATATCCCACAGAAAAGTAACTGCGCGTGGGAGAAAGCATTTGGAAAACTTGGCCACCGGCTTTTTTTCGTGAGTTCCATCCTGTTAAATAACGAAGACGTGATATTTTATTGCTTTGGAGACAACTTCTTTAACCTTCAGAATCTCGATTGGTGAGCCTGGCTCTAAAAATAGCCCCTTCCCCGAATTTATTGCGAACGGCATCCATGGCGCTATCCAAATTAACCATCGGTTTTCGAGATTCAAACAGAGACAGTTGCTGGGGCGCAGCGGTAAAATGTGATAGTCGTACCCCTATCAGCCTAAATTCTCTTGCCCGATTGCCCGGTCGGTTGGCGCGTGTTTCCTTCCATAAGGCTTGGACCACAGAAAAAATTTCTTGGCTGGAGCAAGTAGGTTCAGGCACGGTGCGTGAATGGGATTGACGGGTAAAATCTGGATTGCGCCAAACAAAAGTAATGGTGCGACCTGCCAGACCATCCTTACGTGCCCGACGGGCGACCCGCTCGGACAAGTCCAGTAACGTGGAGACCAGCAATTCAGGGTCTGAAGTGTCGATTTCGTAGGTTCGCTCATGGGAAATACTTTTCTCATCGACATCCATCGCCAACTCACGATCATCATGACCATGCGAAAGATTATGGAGATGGTTTCCAAAATTCTCGCCAAAATGTGCGATAAGGATGGACAAAGGTTGCGCCCGAACTTGAGCAATGGTGTACAATCCCACCCGATGGAGATCCAGAACCGTTTTCTTGCCCACACCCCACAGCCTGTCTACGGACATGGGATCCAGGAAAGTTTGTGCTTCACCCGCATACACCACCTTAAGGCCATTGGGCTTATTTACATCGGAGGCGAGTTTGGCCAAAAATTTATTCTCAGCCACTCCAATGGAGGCGGTTAAACCTAGCCTATTTTGTGTATCGGCTTTGAGTTTGGTACCGCTGACTTCCGCTGCTCCAAATAATTTTTCCGTACCGGTCATATCGAGAAACGCTTCGTCTACGGACAACTGCTCGACAATCGGTGAATACTCAGAGAGATAATCCATCAGACGTTTGGAATAGTCACCGTATACAGCATGGCGCCCAGAGAGAAAAACTCCATGCGGACAACGCTGACGCGCTTGGGCTACGGGCATGGCCGAATGGACTCCAAAGACACGGGCTTCATAGGAAGCCGCAGACACCACCCCCCTTACGGAATCGACACCCCCGACTATTACGGGCTTTCCGCGCAATGCGGGATTTTCAAACTGTTCCACGGAAGCATAAAAGGCATCCATATCCACATGGAAAATCATCCGGTTAGGGAATGTTAGGATGGATCGAGAACCCATGGACCTGGCCTTACAGTATGGTTTTTCTGGCAACGATTGTGCCTCAGCCACCGCAGTAAAGATAGCAAGCGGACCTCCGCTGGGCGGCGATTGCTTGTGGCACGGGAAATGTTAGATTTGCCAAATGAAGGTTTTTGCGATTTCAGACCCCCATCTCGCTTTTGGCGTACCAGGTAAATCCATGGATAGATTTGGTGCGGAGTGGGTTGGCCATCCGGAAAAAATCAAATCTCATTGGGAACGTTTAGTAGGTCCGGAGGATGTCGTAGTGGTACCGGGTGATATCAGTTGGGCCAAAAAATTTCCCGCTGCGTTGGAGGATTTGCGCTGGTTGGGTTTGCTTCCTGGCCAGAAAGTGATACTCCGCGGGAACCATGATATCTGGTGGCCATCGGCGTCCTTGCTCGAACAGGAACTCCCGACTAGTGTTCATTTCATCCAGAACAACCATATCAAAATCGGGCCTTTTATTTTTTTTGGTTCGCGACTCTGGGATACTCAGGAGTATTCCGTTTTTGACCTTATCGCATGGGATCCCTTAAAAGGAGCCATTCCGGGAGTTAAAAGCGGCGGGGATTTAAAGGAACAAGAGCGCATTTATCACCGCGAGTTGCTGCGATTGACGCTTTCCATTAATTCCATTACGGATGGCATGCAGGGGATTCGGATTGGATTAAGCCATTACCCACCGCTGGATCATTTATTGAATCCGTCGAGAGCATCAGAACTCTATGCGCAAGCAGGCGCCAAGCACGTCATCTTTGGACATCTCCATTCCATAAGGCAGGATACAGGCAGCAAACCATTTGGAAATTTGCACGGGGTTGAATATCACCTTGCCTCCTGTGATTACCTGGGATTTACGCCAAAATTTATTTGCGAAGCATAATCGGTTAAACCTGAATCCCGCGCGCCAGAAAATCCGAAGCGATTTCATCGAGAAAAAGCCAGCCTTCATCGACTAGCCGCAGGCACCCAGCTTCACGTGTGAGCATCCCGACCTTCTCCCATTTTTTAAGAGTGGCGTCTGGAATAACAAATCCTAAACTTTGCAATTTTTGTTCATTCAATCCGGTCGCTTGCCGTAAGCCAAGCAAAACGGTCTCGGAAACGCGGTTTTCCAAAGTTAAATCTTCCAGAGTGCAGGCCGCGTCGAGGAATCCACCCTTTCCCCATTCCAAGTACTCTTCAAAGGACCTCGGTGAAATCGCGCGCCGATTGGCGAAAAATCCGTGTGCGCCCGGACCAAATGCCAAATACTCAGCCCCGTTCCAATACCCCAGATTGTGGCGACAGGGTCTTTCCGCCTTCGAAAAATTAGAGACCTCATAACGCATATACCCGTTAGCGCGCAAGAGTTCCACCCCAGCCAAGTACATGGCATTATACGTGCCGTCCTCCGGCAATATCAAGGCGCCGGAAGCCTGTTGTTTTGCGAATTCCGTTCCTTCTTCAATGGTCAAGCCATAAAAGGAAACATGGTCTGGAGCATAGGTCAATAAAGTTTTAAGACTGTAGAGGAACGACGCTTCGTCTTGGCCAGGCAAACCGAAAATAAGATCGCCACTGAACTGAAATCGGCCATCGGAGCCAACGGTTTCAAGTGCGAGACCTGCAGTTTCAACTGTGTGCACGCGTCCCAACCGGGTCAATTCTGAAGCGTGAAAACTTTGGACCCCTAGACTTAAGCGATTGAAACCCAGTTCATGATAAAGTTGCAGTTTCTCTCGCGTGAGACTGCTGGGATTGCATTCAATAGACATCTCGGAGACAGTGGAAAAATCATATAGGGTTTTTAAACGAGTTACGATGCGTTCCAAAAACTCCATGGAAAGCAAGGAAGGCGTGCCCCCCCCAAAGAAAACCGTATCAATGCTTCGACCTTGTGCCAACGGAGCCCGATGCTCCAACTCCTTGAGCACCACCTCAGCCCAGCGCCTTTGCTGTACAGCCGGCAACTCCCAACTCGCAAAGTCGCAATAGTGGCACTTTTTTTCACAGAAAGGGACATGAACGTAGAGTTGCAAATTTGCCATGACGTTCCAAGATATAAAAAGCCCCCATCGATACCACGATGGGGGCCACTCAATCCGGAGAAGGGTAAATACTAGTCCGCTTGATTGCGGAGGAAAGCGGGTGTTTCGTAGTCGATATCCGGATCCAAGTCTTTATAGCGGCCTTTTTGACTTTG
>JAYSRH010000057.1:0-5211 GCA_043721115.1 Fibrobacteria bacterium
GATCGCCGGACTGGACCAACTCATCGCCAAGAAACGCGACCTCAAACAGGCCGCCATGCAGCAGCTTCTCACCGGGCAGAAGAGGTTGCCGGGGTTTCAGGGGGAGTGGGAAGATGCGGTTTTGGGTGACTTTGGTTCATGCCTGCGAGGAGTAACCTATAGTGGCGATGCGGACCTATCACCTTTTGACACAATTAATACAAAGCGACTGCTGCGCTCGAATAATGTTCAAAATTCAACGGTTGTCACTTCGGGCATTCAATTTGTGAATGCAAAATGCGTATCGGAGATTCAAATTCTAAGACCAGGTGATATTCTTGTTTGCATGGCAAATGGAAGTAAACCCTTGGTTGGGAAAGCCGGGTTTTTCATTGTAAACGATGGCTTTGATTATGCTTTCGGTGCCTTTATGGGATGTTTTCGTACAGCCTCAAATAGGAGCAACTCAGTATTTGTTTTTTATTTATTTCAAACAGGGAAATATCGAAATTTCATCAATAATCTACTTGCTGGATCAAGCATCAATAATCTGAATCCAAGTAGTATTGAGTCATTGGCTTTTTCTTTTCCCCCGCTCTCCGAACAAACCGCCATCGCCACCATCCTCTCCGACATGGACTCCGAACTCACCGCCCTCGAACAACGCCGCGACAAAACCCGTGCCCTCAAACAAGGCATGATGCAAGAACTCCTCACCGGAAAAACCCGTTTAATCTAAGGCACCGATTAAAATGTCTATTCAGAAAATTGTCTTCGTAGTCGGGGCTGGGGCGAGTTCAATTTATGGCTATCCAACAGGTGCTAAATTAACCGAACAAATTTGTACTGACCTAAATGATTCTCAGCACCCCTGTTTTAAGCTTCTCGCACAAATAATCGATTCCGCTGATCAAGTCTCAGAATTTCGGAAAAAGTTTTGGTATTCCGAAACGTATTCAATCGATGCGCTCCTGAAAAGAAACAAGAATTATTTGGAAATCGGAAAATTGGCTATTGCGCAACAATTAATCAAATCCGAACACGACGATTACATTTTTTCAAAAAACAATAATGACAGGAATTGGTACAGGTTTTTATTCCAGGAAATGGATCAAATTTTAAATGGCGATTGGCTTTCCCTGTCACCAGATGGATTTGCATTCATAACCTTTAACTATGACCGCTCGCTTAAATATTACCTCTACCAAAAATTAAAAAACTTGAACAATTATTCGGACGAAGTAATTGCGGAAATTCTTGGGAACCTAAACATCATTCCCGTTCATGGTACTTTGGGGCCACTGCCATTTGAATCCAAGGGTGGAAGACCCTATGCGCCTGATTTATCAATTGAAACGATTCAAGCTGCATCGCAAGGTATTCGCATGTGTGAAGCTACTCGTTCTGAAATTTTTCATCCTGAACAACGAAACCGAATCCAATCCAAATTGTCTAATGCCAATAAAGTCTTTTTTCTGGGATTTAGTTTTCACCCTGATAATATGGAAATACTCGGGCCACTGAAAGGACCTGGGTTTGAAAATAAAATGCTAGTAACAACAAGTATTGGGCTTTCTCAATCGGAAAGAAAATCGATTCGTGACCTCGGTAACTTGCAGGGATTAAAAAGAGAGTGGGACATGATCCAGGTTCTTCGGAACTATGAGCTTTTTTGAATAATTTCCTTAGCATATGAAAAGGCCATGGAAAAGCATCGGGAAGATTTCCTGGTTTGGAATTGGAGTCAAACCGACCTGGGCCGAGAGCAGGAAAATAGGGAAGAAGATGAGGAGCAGTTTCGATTACGGAATTGGTTTAACTACAAGAACCGAAGGGTCGGATATTTTTTTTGCTAAAAGCATTCGTTCTGATTTTTCTTGAGGCCACCCAAGAATATTGGCATGACGGGGCGGGTTATCATCAAAATCAATTGTTAAACCAGCAGAGGTGACGACTGATTCTTTTAAATCTCCTCGTGCCTTAGTGACTTTGTTTGGTGCATCATCGACGCAATTTTCTGCTATCGTCCAAATTTCTTTTTCGGTTAAGGATTCAGTCAAGAAGATCGACAACTCCGAACTTGTTCTCGGTGGATTAAAAGCATTTGCCTTAACCCTATTATTGTCTACAGAATAATCGCCCTTTTGGTGAATAAACCTTGAAAATCGATCGCTTGGTAGGAAAGTTGGCGCCATACTCCCAAGTTTCTTCTTCACAAAAGATTCCTCTTTAAGGCCGAGATGCTTTTTGAATAAGCGAAAAAATATGTTCTGGAATTTGTTCAACAGCATAGAATTTACCGTGCATCTCGGATGCACCAATTATTGAAGCAAAATTAGCGATTCCGTCAGGTTTTATACTAATAGAAAACCATCTTTTGGGTCGAGACTCCCACTCCATTACTACTTCAAAATCTGCATCATAGGAAATATCCGGAATTGGCAAATCATAAGGTAATTTTAACGCAAAGAGATATGCTTGCCGGCTTGACCGAACAAGGTCAACGAATTCAATTGGTGTTGCGCCGCACTCAATTGCGGATTGAAATGCAAATTCAATTCTATTCTTGATTTTATTGGTAAACTCGCTATAAGAAATCGAGTTAATCAGTGATTCAACCAAGTCTTTTGGGTCACCAAATTCGCTTTCTTCGGTGCAAATAGCGTTGCTTCTTGTTGAAACTCCAATCATACCAAACGTCGAATTTGCGATTTCGATTTTGTTACTCATATTTTTTTAAACATTCCTCAGTTAATGTTTCAAAGAACGCTTTATTTTTAACATCTCTAAATTGATTTAACTTTTCCCAAATTCCGCTCGGAGACAGTATTGATCCGG
The DNA here is from genome assembly GCA_043721115.1 of Fibrobacteria bacterium. GTDB lineage: Bacteria > Fibrobacterota > Fibrobacteria > UBA11236 > UBA11236 > Chersky-265. The sequence goes on from JAYSRH010000057.1 coordinate 2,818, forward strand.
ATACAATTGTATAAACATCAGTATCAAGAATGAATACAACAGAATCATCTTCCGACCTGATGGCTTGAATCAAGTTTACCTTGTAATCCAATTTTTGATCTTCAATATTTACTCTGTTCAAATAGCCACTAATAGTTAATGGAAGTCCAAGTGGAATGTGAATTGGTGCCGCGATAAATTTTTCCGGAACAAATTCATTTCTTGCGAATTTAAGATGGTTAATGAACCTTATGGCAATTCTTTGTAGAGATTGGTTTCCTGTTATTTTTTGATACTCTGACCAGCATTCACGAGCATTTTTAATAAGGGAGTCCCAGCTATCATAGGGTTCTAACCAGTTATAAGTAAACCCATTTCTTCTGAATTGAACAATTTTATTTCCATCTTCCGATTTAAATTGGCGCCCCTGTTTTATTTTGGATTCGCTTATGTTTGTAGTTGGAGAGTTTACGTCAAAGTTAATTTGGCCGGTGAATTCCCACCTGTCTTCACCTTTAGGGTATTTCTTGTTGAATTCTTCGGAAGTTCGACTTAAAGATTCAACGTCAAAATGCTCGGGGAGAGAAACCTGAATATCGATCAGAGCCTCTTTAATCGGAGCATGCTTTAAAGGTCTAACTTGCGGCATGTGCTGAAAATACAAAGTTTTTTGAGGTACACCTACAATTCTATCACATGTTAACGAATCAATCAAGTATGCCTAAAATTGAGGTTCAACACCTAAGTCATTGATTTATAAAGCCTCCGTTCAGGCTTTCACCGCTTAGGACGAGCGGCGACGTTCCCTCGACCGAAAGAATCAGGGGCAAGGTCGTTGTGTGACAATATTTCCTACACATCGACTTTACCAACAAGGGCTGTTCGATTTCATCGATCACGACAATCACGGCACTAGCTGCAAGCTTTCACGAAATTCTGCCAATGGTTTCTTTGCTAGGCTTGCAGCCAATGAAAGGCTAATAGCCTCCGTGGATGCCGCGCGATAAAGCAGTTGGTCAAAACGATTTGGAATCTTTTCTCCAGTGTATTCACCAGGCTCCTTCTTGTGCCACCCCATCCGATTTCGAAACATGCAAAACTCCTTGTACATTCCGTCCGTAATGCACCCAAGGTCGCGCGCTCGAGCCATGATTGCGGCGATGGAGATTCCGTAATCGCATTTCATGTCTTTAAGCTCTTCCAATGCTACTTGATTGCGTGCCAATCCGAATTCCTCTTCAAAAATCGGCTTGGGCATTAACATTGACCCTGCAAATCGGTGACATAATTTTTCTTTTGCCTTCTCGTCGAAAGCCGTATCGAATGACATCAACAAGTGGCCAAGTTCATGCAGAGCAGTAAGCCGGATTCGGTCTTGAGGCATTTTTCCATTCAAGACTATCACTGGTATTTTCCCGCTCCATCCTGAGAATCCATCGAAACTATCATCCGCCTTGAGTACAAGTACCTTGATCTGATTGTGTTCCAATAGTTCAACAACGTTTCCCAAAGGAGCCAATCCCTGGTGCCATGCAGAACGAAGTTTTTCAGTGGCGGACTCGATCTGCTCAGGCCGCTCAACCACGAAGTTGGAAATTGGATTAGTAAACTCAGTTTTTAATCCTAGGGACTGCTCGATTTGTAAGTACCGTTCAAAAAAATCCGTGGCCTCTTCTCGGATCGCTTCAATCTTTTTGGCTCCAAGTTTCGACTTTTTTCGGAATTCGATTGATTCTAGGGTAACAGTAACCGAGCGAAAAAAGAAATCTATAGGCTGCACTAAGGTATGGGCCAGGGTGCGTAAGGTCCCGGATTCGGGCAGCATCATTCCGGACTCGTATTTGTGGAGAGCATTGTAACTGACTGGCGGCTCCATGCGCTCCGACAGTTCCCGGAGGGAAAGCCCCCGCATTCGCCGGGCTTGTGCAAGACGCTGGCCGAATAGGTTTTTGACTTCGGGAAGGGTTTTAGGATTCATGTTGACAAAATACACCGTGGATTGTATATATGTCAACCATAGAGTGTATTTTATCCCAAAATATGGGTTTTATAGCCGAAGTACCTGGCATCCGGTGATATCGCTCCCGCAACAAAGACGGCGAGCGCGTCGGCCAACAATATGCCACCGATACCGGTCCCCTCGACATCCTGGCCATCAGCAAAGACAAGAAAACCTTACTCGTGGTGGAATTGAAAAAAGGCCGCGCCAGTGATGCCGTGGTCGGTCAGGCACTGCGGTATATGGGATATGTGCAGGAGGAGTTGGCGGAAGTGGGGCAGACCGTGCATAGAGTGATCATTGCTTTGGAAGATGACCGTAAGCGTTCGGTGGACACATCCCTTTGAGGAGGCAAGCCACCTTGAAATCAAGGGCTTGATTACTGGATGACCAAATGATGTCTGATTATTGTGATT
>JAYSRH010000058.1:0-14759 GCA_043721115.1 Fibrobacteria bacterium
GACCAAGTTGGATTAGATTAGTGGCTTTACCAGGAGGTCAAATGCCCAGTACCCTGAAATTTCCATTCCGGGTTGCCTTTCTGGCTTTAATACTGATAATGGGCAATGTCTGGGCGCAGTTTACCGACCCCCCAACTTGGACCGGACCCGCCCCAACTTCTCCAGCCAATTTCCGCCGCGACACACTGGTTAGTGGATTAAATCTGCCCATGCAATTTCAGGAAGGCCAGGATGGTCGTATTTTCATTATCCAGCAAACCGGGGAATTGATCCTATTTGACCCAGTGGCGAAAACCACCAAAAAGCTGGCCAAGCTCTCTCTCTTCCACTTAAATGAACATGGCGGTTTGGGTCTGGTCCTGGATCCGGCGTTTTCCACCAATGGCTGGCTCTATATCTGCTATACACCTACCCAGTTTCTGGCCAAAGTTTCCAGATTTACTTTTAGCGCCGGAAGCGTAGATACGGCCACCGAAAAAATCCTGCTGCAATACCCTGTGGTGGAGGCTTCCCACATGGCTGGTGCCTTGGCATTCGGTCCCGACAGTAACCTCTATGTTTCCACAGGGGCCGACAATCAGGGCGGTGGTGCCCCCAATGCTTGGATTACTTCAGGCAATACCTTTGATTTACGCGGGAAAATTCTGCGAATTCGACCTACATCCGCGGGCGGATATGCGGTCCCCGCCGGCAACCTGTTCCCCGTTGGAACGGCGAAAACGCTACCGCAAATCTATTCCATCGGCCACCGCAATCCCTTCCGCTTTTCCGTTGACGCCCGCACCGGCTTCCTTTATGTGGCCGAGGTAGGCGATGCATGGGAAGAAATGAACCAGGTACGGACGCCGGGAAATTTTGGGTATCCCAAGTATGAAGGCAATACCAGTGGAGGAATGGTGAATTCCTATTCGGGAAACACCGGTCTTGCCGATCTCCCCGCAACCCGACCGACTTGGCTTACTTATGGTTCCGGTGATTTCACCAAAAGCTTTCCCTCCCTAAGTGCCCTAAACCGTAATGGCGGAAGCTCCATCATGGCCGGACCCGTCTATTACTACAACAGTCAGGCTTCGACTCACATGGGCCTCCCTTCATATTATCATGGACACTTGTTTTGGTACGACCATAATAAGGGCATGCTCTTCAATACTCAATTAGGAGCCTTGGGCGAACCTGCAGCCACCACCGAGGCTTTCGCGGGTTTGGGATTCCTGCCCACCGTACCCGCCATGGGAGGCGGATTGAATGGAGATTCCATTATCGTAGCCGGTGGCGCGCGCACCGGTCTCATCGATATGAAAATGGGCCGCTTTGGAAATCCTTTGATTCTGGAATATGCTTCCGGTAAGCTTTTTAGTCTCAACTATACCGGCAATTATCCAGTCCCTTTGGCCAAAGCGGTAAATCCGGTACAGGTAAGAAAAATAAATTCAGAAGGAATCGTTTTCCGAATTCCGACTCCTGAGGGACAAGGCGGTACCAGGCCTTCCATTCGCGTCCTGGATATGCGCGGTAGCGAAATAGCCCGGCTCATTCCCAATCGTGTCGGTACAGCATGGGAGGCCGAGTGGCAGCCGCAATCGGACTTGCCCATGGGCGTTTATCAGATGCATGCAAAATTGGGGCATCATGAGTTTCACAGTCTTTTGATGGAGGGAAATTAGGTGAAAAAAACTATCAATAAATGGGCAGTGGTTTTAATTTTAGCCGGGTTCACGATTTACTCAACTCCTACGGCCCAAACCCGCGTCTTGGTCTTTTCGGGTTTAGTGGGGTTCCGACATGAATCCATCCCGGCCATGACTACGCTGTTGCAAGGAATGGCAGCCAAACGCAAATGGGTTGTGGATACTTCCTCAACGACAACGGTTTTTACCGATGCCAATTTGCTTAAATACGATGTCGTAGTCTGGAACAATAGCTGCGGTAACGATCCGGCGACGGAATTTCTGACACCGTTGCAAAAAACCGCTTTTGAAAAGTTCATCCAATCCGGAAAGGGTTATGCTGGTATCCATTGCTCAAGCTGCGCAGGCAGTGCCGGTAGCGGATGGCCTTGGTACAACACCATGATTGGAGCCATCAACACAGGACACCCGTCTGGCGCCATGCAATTCCAAACGGCCAGTCTGATTATCGAAAATCGAAATCACCCCGCTACCAACACCTTACCCGTTACTTGGCAACTTAAGGACGAATGGTTCTATTACGATCGAAGCCCACGGGAAAGCGTTACCGTTCTGATTTCCTTGGATGAAAAAAGCTATCAAGCCGGCTCACCAATGGGTGACCACCCTATTTCCTGGTGTAGAAAGTATAAGGGCGGTCGAATGTTCTATACCGGAATTGGCCATATGCAGGAAAACTATATTGATACGAATTATCAAAATCACCTGGCTGGCGGCATTCAGTGGGCCGCCGACGGAAAGGATGCCAATACGGCCGCGGCGATTCTGCCTACCGGTGGTTTGATTCTTGACCTAGATGCTGACAAAGGCGTCACCTTGGAGGACGGCACTTTTGTAGGAAAGTGGAAAAATCAGGTGGCCTCGTTCCCGGCCCAGGATTTTGTTAAAAATGATGGGGGCAGAACCATACCTGGTTCCGGCCGTCCAACTTTAAAGACCGCCTTGCCAGCCTTGAACGGGCACAATACCCTGTCCTTCATATCCCAGGAGCTTATTAACAGGGATGAAAAAATATTTGATACCTTGACTACAGGCAAAGGCTATACCTGGTTTTCGGTAATGTCTCCCTACACGCAGATTATTCCAGCCACGGTTTCACAAGACATCAACATTTTTTTCGGTAACTTGAAAAACGGGGGCAATTACGAAGGATTTTGGGGAGGTTTTGACGACAATAACAAAGTTTGGTGCGGATCCAGAAACAGCAATACCTTTGGACGTTGGAATGCGGATAATCCCAAAATCTATGGACCCATCTTGACAAAAAATCAATATTACATTGTTGCTGGGCGAATGGGCAGTGGCGTCGGAAAAGTCCCCATCGAAATCTTCGTGAACCAAACCATGGCGGAGTCTAAAGGCGTTTTCCCAGTGAACCGCCTGGCTGACGCCTCTCAAATGGCAATCGGTACGGAGCGGAATGCTATAGAACATCCCGGAGGAGAATCTTTTGAAGGCGAAATCTCGCGTTTTCTAATGTATGATCGCCCGTTGAGCGACCTGGAATTGGCCCAGGTTTTCCAAACCTTGAAGCAAGGGTATTTCAAAACGGCTACCGGGATTCAAAAATTTCCGACTGCCAACCAAGAACAATGGCTCAAAGTTCAATCCCGTTCTTTCGATCTCACGGGAAGGGCTTTACCCTTGAACCATAAACCGGTCATGGATGTAAGGGCTAAGTAAGGTTGAGTATGGGTAATTTCATAACGTACCAGCGCTTCTAGGCCGCTCCCGCAGAGCAGCCAGTCGCAGGGCCTGCAAATGCAAGCGGAAGGCTTGGTTGGCGCGGGTAGCCAGAAAGCGCTTCAACAACGGACGGAAAAGCAGTTTGGTTCTAATCAGCAGGCGTTCCGTGCCGGTTACGGTCACAAGGTTCCGGTCGAGCAGGTATTCGATCACGTCGCCGAAAAGGGTGTTCCAGACCAACAGGTTCATGCCTTTCCCCCATAGGAACGCGCTGCGCGGGGCCAGGATCAGGTGGTGTTCTTGATTGTTCAGGGCGGGATGTTTGTAACTGGCCTTCAGCTTTTTGAAACCGATGCGCTGGTAGGTGGGGAGCAGATCGGAAACGGCCGAGGTCAGGAGCCAGTGGCGATCGGACATCAAAAAATGTTTCATGCCATGCTCGAATAGGCCCTGCAGCAAATCCGTGCTGCGGTATTCGTGGTGGATGCACAGCCGGGACACTTCGATGAGGTTGGCTTTGGGTGGGATGGCTACGGGATACTTTTGCCCCGGAAATCCCATTTGGCTGTCCAGGAGAGTATCCTCGGAAACGGGGTAGGTGAAAGTCATGGTGCCAACCAAAGTGCCGTGGTGATGGGTCATGAGGATGCGGCTGAGGCCATCCAAGGGGCCGGCCATGGACTCGGGAGTTGTCCCATCCGGCTTTTTGCCTGCGCCCACGTAGGCATCGCGGCGCAAGTAGAGAACCTCAGCATAGTCCTCCATGGTTTTGACCGTGCGAAAGCGGAGGCGGCTTTTCACTTGCTGCGATTTGAATCCGGCCTCACGCAGACGAGACGGGGTCCAGTGTCCGGAGAAAAGCAGAAAGGCGCAGATGCCGTTGTGCAGTTGCCAGTCCATGTCCAGGCAATCCACGCCAAACTTGACATGGTTGGCTTCCGTAGCATGCACCCACGCTACCCGCACGACCATGGGGCTTTCCCGATGGCCGGCCAATTCAAAATGCAGCTGCAGTTCCATGCCCTCGAATAACAAAACCGAGGCATCGGTACTTAGAAAAGAGAGGCCCATGTTGCGGTTGACATCCGAGACAACGAGCGGGCACCAGTAGCCGTAGATAAAGGGGTGCTTGATGCGGGCATGGAGGGCGAGAGCCGGTGCCAGAGGCAGTCGGAAGGCTTCGCGACGGTTCGTGTTCACGGCCTGCGGAAAGCTGATGTCCAGGCGGCGCAAGCCGATTTTAAGGCCATCCTTCCAGGGCAGCATATTTTTGACCTGACACCAGATTTGGAATTCCTGATGGTGGGTGACTTTGATGCGCAGTTCGATTTCATCGCCGAGTTGCAAGGGGATTTGGAGGGAATCGGTTGCGGGGCTGGCCGTGTTGGCGGGGGAGAGGGAAGGCTCCGGATCCCAGCTTATGAATTCAGGTTGATTTTCGAAAAGGATGCCGAAGGAAATGGAGGTGAAGTCCCAGAGTTTTACGGCCAGCCATGTCTGTTTTCCGGGGAGGCGGATGGAAAGTGCGACGAGGCCTAGTTCTCTTTGGGAGATGCGGTCTTGGCTGCGGTGTTCGAAGAGGCCGGGGAAGCGTGATAAGCCGGTTTCCGGGATATTGCGTTCGGCAGCCGGGACAGGTGTCCAATCTTGCCATGTCTCAACTTCAGGCAAAACCGGGGATGCATCTTTTTTGCGATTCCCCGTTTTGATTTGCGATCTCTTACTCATGATGTGCTGACCCTAATAGTTTGGGAATGAACTTTTCGGACTCTTCTACCGAATCAAGGATGCCTTGCAGCATCACCGCATGGAGTGTACAGGTTCCTTTTACTCCGTGGATGACGGCATCGAGATCCTCTTCGTTCTCAATTGCCTCCTCAAAATATTCCTCCAGCCATTTGGTATGGCCAACATCAGCATGGGCATGTTCAGTGATAAAGGACATGGCATTTTTGGGTACACCCATCCGAGTCAGGCTAGCGATGATACCGTGACCGCTAGTAGATGGAAGGGTTTCAAGATGATAGACATAACCCAAATAGGTGAGTGGGTTGCGATGTTGAATGTGGTATATGGCAAAGGCCAACATTGCCTCCGTGGTCGGCAATGGCCGCTGGCTGGGTATTAAAGAGGTATCAACACCTAAATTGCGCAAATCATCCAAGGCCATTTCATGATGCCCGTATTCCGCCGTGCAGTGGCGGAAAATCCGCTTCGATATATTGCGCTTTTTCCCTTTCAGATGTCCAGCCATCAAGGCAAAGGATTCTGGATTTTCTTTGGTATTGTAATAGGTTTCCCGTAATAGTGCTTTATAATGCGTGAGTGTAAGACTCCCTTCAAGCATTCGTTTGAAAAATAATCCGGAATGCAAACTTAGAACGGAATGTTCCCATGCTGAACGAATTAGATCATGCATCTATTGATTCCTTTTCATTTAAGTCACGCAGGTGTTTTTTGAAATCCATTTCTCTTTTCCTAGAAATCCATTTGCTGGTAAAGGCCGTCAGCCAGATTAAACTAATGGCGCATATTTTTTTCCACGGGGGAATAATCAACATTCGGTTCTTTATAATGTCATTCATCAAATCGCCATAAAAGTAATTCCAGTCCATAATATTCATGCCAGAACCATAAAGGACGGCATTTCTGTGAATGAGAATCAAGTGATGTTCAATATTATTTAATTGTTGGATTCGGACTGAAGCACCTATTTTTTTAAACCCCATTCGTTGGTAAAAAATCCAAAGTTTATTTGTAACAAGGGTGATTATCCAATCTCGATTGGAAAGCAGAAGCGTACGAGAGGCTTGTTCAATCAAGCCGTGGAACAGGTCACCGCCACGGTAATCCTTATGCGTACAAGCAGAATAGACTTCAATCATTGAATCTTTTGGAGGAACTGCAACTGGATATTTATTGGCTGGAAACAATTCTTCTGATCTGAAATTGGTCAACCCGTTCTGTCCAAAATTCATAGTCATGCTTGCCACCATTTCTTTATTATGGTAGACAGCCAGTATTCTACTTTGAGGATCATGGAGTGATGTCATTTGTTCAGGGGAAGTACTCAATTCGCATTTTCCAGCTTGGACATATGCATTCCTTCTTAACATCAATACCTGGCTGTATTCTTCTTGCGTGGAAACAAAAATAAAAGCCAATTGGTTTTTAAATCGGCGTATTTGAAAGCCATAAGATTTAAGTACTTCGGGTTTTAGTCCCCATTCATGAATGATGAACTCGATGAAAGAATTGTTGATTTCAAATGACATATTTTTCGGGGTCACTGTAAAATGAAGACTTCCGTCTTCTTGCTTTATAGACCAAAGAATAACACCCTCAAATATCCCACCTCCGGAGGAGGCTAACTCCATGGAAATAGATAGCGATTGCCCTGACAGCAGAAGTAAGGCATGGTCGGTAGTATTGAATAGTAAGGTGTTTCTGGGTCCTATTCCAATAAACGCAGCCTTGGCCCATTCATCATATAAAAATGGATTCAAAATTCTGGTAATAGTTGCTTGGTTTTGGTTAAGATAAAATTTGTTGGGAAAATCGAAATTAGTGCCTTGAAAGCCGGTTACAATATCCAACCTTTGCAATCCTAGGCGATTTCCATTACTACTTTCACCTAAATTTTGAACTCGGCAAGGAATGATACTTTCCTGGTTTAACGAAATTGAAAATTTTAGTGAAACACGATCTTGCACAGAAACCTGAAATTTCTGATTTAGGCCATGCTCATAATAAACTCCAATTCCATCCAAGGAATAGTCTCGTAATCGCACTTTTTGCCAAACTTGAGAGGATTTAAATTGAATCCAAACTGAAATTCTTTCGATTTCCCGCTCTTTCATTCGATCGCTATTTCTCTGGTTTTCAAGGTAGGTTGGCCGCCAGCATTCCTTTGGCAGTAAGGCAGGATTAAGTATGTGACTTACTTTGGACATTTCCCGTAACCATCTTTAAGGGCAAGTTGAAGTAAAAATTCAACCAAATCTTAAAGGATGGAAGCCTAATTAGTCAAATAACGCTTTTTATCATTAGCTCCAAAAGCCCTTATTTCCTAAACTTCATTACCATGGACAAAATCTATTCGAACAAAATATGGTTCAGTTTTCTTCAATATCTGGACAAGCGCTATGGTAAAGACTTGACGGAAAAAGTGCTTGCATCCATTGGAGCTGAGCGACTTGTTGTAGTTGATACTGGGGGTTTTCAGACGCTTGAATTTGGCACAAAACTTGTCGAAACTGCAATAAAATTAACTGGAAATTCCGAGATATCTTATCAGGCAGGCAAGGCCATTGTGGACAGTTTGGGTAAGGTGGGGGGGTTGTTGCTTGGTTTAACCTCACCCGCCCTTTGCATGAAGTTATTGAATCAAATAGAAGGTAAAGTCGCTCTGAAAACTATCGTAAAAAGTGAACCTTTTGGAAAAAACAAATTTCGAGTGAGTGTTTCTTTCAAGGATGGATTCCATGAAAATATATATGCATGCCAGAATCGAATTGGAAACTATGAAGCACTCTCCCGTTTCTTTGACCTTCCTTTTTCCAAAGTGGAGCACCCTCAGTGTTCCTTTACGGGCGGTGAACGCTGCGACTATATCGTCACTATTCCGGAATATGGATTCCTTTTCCTTAAGAAATCCGCATTTATTTTATTCATTATTTTTTCGGCTTTAGGCATACTTTCCTGGTATGGTAATTATCCCCAATGGTTGATCTGGATTTCAGTCCTAGGCCAGTTCTTTGCGATTGGTTCATATGCTGTATACAAACACCAACAAGCAGCCAGGTCGCTTGAATGGACATTGCTATCGAATGAAGGGCTTACAGAGCAGAACCGCATGTTGGAGAATACCAACCAGCAGTTTCATTCGCTACAAGAGCTTACGATTGTCCTTAACAATAGTGTGCGTGTTACGGATCTATGCGAAAAGGTTGTGCGCATGCTTGTGCGTGATTTTCATTTTGGATCCAGTCAAATTTGGCTTCTGGACGATAAAAAGGAATACCTTACCTGTCACAGCGCATTAGGCTATCCAGAAGACTTGCGTGTCTTTATCGCCAATACCCGGTTTAAAATGGGGGAAAATTGGGATAACCCTTATGGTTTATTAATCCAGACCTTGGAACAAAAAAAGACTCTGATTATTAATGATCCAGAGGAACTCTATGCACGAGTGTCCGCAGGCACGCGCGATTTTCTCAAGGCATTGAAGATTTCCTCTTTCATCATTACGCCGCTTATCCATGAGGGGAATGCCCTTGGTATTCTGGCGGCAGAATACCATAATGGCGAAAAGCTCGAAAATCAGGACAAACTTTTATTCCAATCCATTTCCAATTCAGTTGCCAACGCACTGGTTAAGGCGGACCTTTTTGAACAAATGGCAGCAAAAATCGATCAGCGGACCAAGGAATTGGAAGCGACATCATTGCAGCTTATGGCCGCAAAAGAAATGGCGATTCAAAGCGAAAAACTTTCATCCTTAGGTCAAATGGCCGCCGGAGTGGCCCATGAAATCAACAACCCACTAAATTTTTTGGTGAATATCCTGCCCGATGTCCGTCGCGATGTGGAAGGCTTGGAAAGGATTCGGGAATTAGCAGCCAAGGCTGGATTGTCCGGGGAAATCGCAGACATGATTAAGCAGGTAGATGAGAAATACGATTTGGAATCACATCTGGCTGAAAAGGATTTTGTTTTTGAAAAAATCCAAAAAGCTTTGGATAAAAGCACTCGCATCGCGAACAGCTTGAAGGTTTTTTCCCGCACTTCCGCCAAGGAAAAACTGGCCCAAGAAAGTTTTGCCGCCATGATATCGGAGGTTATTGAACTCATTCCGCAAAAGGTGCGTGGTGACACTCACATTACCGTGGAAATTCCGGATAGTCTGACTTTGACCGTGAACAAGAATGAGATGGAGCAAGCCTTTTTGGCCATTATCAATAATGCCATTGATGCAATGGAGCAAAAGGGTAAGGTTGAAATTACCGGCAAAAGAGTGCTTGGAGATATTGTACTCTCATTCAAGGATTACGGACCCGGTATCTCGGAAGACCTCCTTAGTAAAATTTTTAATCCCTTCTACACCACAAAACCTCCAGGCAAAGGCACTGGACTTGGTTTGACCATCGCCACGGAAATCGTGAAGAAATATGGAGGTGTCTTGACAGTTGAATCCGCTCCAGGAAATGGGTCTACCTTTAAATTAACCTTCCGAGAATAGTTGAATTTCCTATGTTCTTTCTTCGACCCGTTTGAGAATTCAGGATGCTAAATCCTCCATCGCAGAGCGGAGGCCTTTGGTTGTTTTCGGGGAAAGCGAATGCTTCATCTCGTATAGGATGGGCTTCCGATCCGGACGGATCTCCACCAAGTCCACCTCGGCACCCGCCGCATTCCAGATCTGGCCATGGAAATGCACCGCCATTCCGGTTTCTTCGAGGGTGAGTGGGGGCCGCTAGGTTCGAGTTATCATTCAGGTAAATTTAAAGCATAAATTTAATTTTACAAGGATAAACATTGGAATTCAAGTTCACGGTGCCATCTCGAGAGTATTCAAATTAATTCCATGGTATAGTCCGTCCGTGGTTTCGATAGCTTCTTATTGTTGTGGATTGGGCGAGCCGTAGGATGTCATTTCTTTTTGGAGGCTTCATTGAATTCGTTTTCAAATTTACCCACAACTTCGAGTATTTTTTCAAATTCGGGGGTATCCCCAAAAAACATGGATTCTCGCATCGCTTCGTAATCCTTTTTCCAAGCCGCTTTATGGTCCCCGGCGGGTAGAATGCGAATTGTTCCTGGTAGTAAGGACTCCTGTGCTGCTTTCTTTTTGCGAAAAAAAACTGCGCGGTGGGCCGCTACTCTATGAAACAAGTCTAGGTCGGTTGCAGCTTTTTCGGCCACACCCTTGTTGATTAGGCACCATAAGTCATAGTAGTGTCGCGCTAGGCGTCCCTTTGGCCCCTCACTGCCACGGAATGTTTCTTCATGCAGAAGCATGGCCTTTTCCCAAAATGTGCGTTCGGGGGCTAAGGTTCGGATTTTGAACGTTCCTGATGCGACCTCTCCAGGTAAGGCTTGAGCCAAATAGGATTTGATTTCTGGAAATTCAGCCGGATCTGTATCCGACCGTGCTCCGAGTTCAATTTTCACAACAGGGCGCAAGTATGTACCGGTCTTAAAAGCGCTAGGATAGTTGAAAAGGATAGTTTGCCCATCCGCATCGTCGGGGTCATTGGACAGGTTCCAATTAATGTTTTTCTGGAATTTATTTTGAAATACCATCCTAAGTTCCGGCACCATGACTTTTTTAATATATGCCCGACAGGTTGCCTTCAGTTCTTCAAGCCTGCGGTTTCGTTCATTACTACTGATTCCGATTTGCTGAGGTGCGTGGTCGCCTCCGAATCCCAAAAAATCCCGCTCAATGACAACGTCGATATCTTCCGAAAACCGGTCGATCAATTTCCAGCCTTTGGATAATGACGTCCCGCCTTTGAAGGTAAGGAGAGGGCCGCTATTTTTAAGTGCGAAAAGTTCCTTCAAAGTCCAACAAACCCAGAAGTCCTTTTCGACGCTCGCAGCATCCAGGCCCATGGTATCTCCTGCCGCTTCGCAGAGTTGTTTTTGACGTTCGGCGCCAAGTCTTATAAAAGCATCCATGGCTTAGTTCTTATTTGCCACTTGACGGATGATTTCAGTTGCCCATGTTGGTGCATAACGGATGTCTTCCAATAGTTGCTGCTTGTCGTGTTTTGAAAGGCGCCGTTTCAATATGGTAATTACATTTTCATCCATATTACTTTGACCTAGCCAACGTAAAGCCTGAATTACTGTGCCGCTGATGCGCCCTGCCGTAGCCATTTGCCTTGAGCTTGTATGTTTTAATAGAATTTGTCGTTTTCCTATCAATACTTTTCGAGCTCGTCCATCGCTTAAGTAGATAGTTCGGATTGGCACCTGTGCGGACAACCCCAAAATATTTGCTGCGTGAGCTCCTGAGGGTTGAAGGCGAGTATCGTCTTTCTCCTTAAGTGCCTTAGCGATTGCATCTGTAGTGGGTGACAGCGGGCCCAGTTTATCGTCCTGACGGGGGTAATCGTATAGTCCTCTGGCGAGCTGTCGGATGGTGTTCGCTGCTTTCATCCTCTTCAACGTGGAGGCGACGGCATTTCTGCTACCCAGGTCCAGGAAGTCAGCTGGGGAAAAAACCCATCCCTTCCCATGCTTTTTGATTCGGACCAGAATTTGACTATCGACTGATTCTTTATGCTTTGCCATGATTATTTGACATAAATATAAATCATTTATGTGTCAAAAATAACTGAAAAAAATGCATTGATTAAATGGGTAGAGGATTGTGAGGTGGACCCCAAAAGTTGGACAGAAAACCGGGTCTTTTATGTTAATAAATTCGGTCATGTTTTGCGATCTAATGCCTATTTTTTGGTTTGACTTTAGAATTACCCTTAGGCAAAGTAAAATCCGGATTAGACAGGAATAGTTCCTTGCAACTCCGATGGTGGGCATATCTTGACTTCCAACGTCCCGAAGCGCTTCTGATAGACCGGTTCCGAGGGAACAACCAGGTAATTTTTCCCTTTGGGATACAGTTCGCGAAACGCCTTGAGCGATGTGGCATCGAATGAGCCCGCATCCCATTTGCATTCGATGGCATCCACCTCATCGCGGCTCCGTGGCAGGACGAAATCCACTTCCCGGCCAGACTTGTCTCGCCAATATCGCACGGGCGTATCCGGATAGTGGGCCTGCAAATGTTCCAACACCAGGTGTTCCCAAAGGATGTCGAAATCCCCAGGGCGCAAGGGATCCCAGCCGCGTGCGAAGCTCACGAATCCCGTGTCGAAGGCATAGACCTTGGGTTGCTTGACCAGTTCCTGTCGACCGCCTGCATGGAATGGCCGGACCAAGGTGGCCGCATGCGTGATTTCCAGTGCGCGCAGATGGCTCTCCACCGTGGGCCGGGCGATTTCCAAAGCCTTGGCCGCTTTGGTGGTTTCGAACTGGCCGCCGCTTTGCCGCAGGATGTATTCGAAAAATGCATTGAATCGATTGATGTCCCGGAAGCCGAAAAGCCTTTGGATATCCCGCGCGAAAAAAGAATCAAGCCATTCGCGGTAGAAGGACGGCCTTTTTTCCTGGGCCATCAGCGCCGGAGGAAGGCCTCCATGGAAAAGGCGGCGGGGCAAGGTCAATCCGAAAGCCGGTAATTCTTCCCAGAGCGCCGGTGTCAAATGCACGATACGTTTTCGTCCGGTCAAGGTGTCCAGGAACTTCCGGCCGGCGGCCAGGGTGGAGGAACCCGTGGCCCATATTTTCAACTTTGGGAATCCATCGGCGCCGATTTTCAAAAGGCGCGCCGGGTCCCGCAACTGGTGGATCTCATCAAATACCACCACGGGCTTGTCGCAGGACCGGAAAAAAAGCTGAGGGTCCCGAACCATATCCTCGACGGCAGGCAAATCGCAATTGAAATAGAGAATCTCGGGGCCAAGGCTTCCGGCCAAAGTGGTTTTCTCTCCCTATTTTCTTTCGATAAAATCTGCCAGGGGAATAGCTTCAACTGCTTTATGCAACGGGAACCTTTTTGAACCGGCATGCACGACCCAAATTTTTGGAAGCGCCAAGTCTTTTAATGCGATCAGCATCGAAGGCGTCAGTGCCGGTGCATCCGATAGTTTGAATTCAATCCCTATCCTTTGCCCGTTTTTAATCATCAAAAGGTCCAATTCCGCACCATTGTGAGTCCGCCAAAAATAATGCTGATCGGGCTTTACTGCTTTGATAACTTCTTCAAAGGCAAACCCCTCCCACGAAGCACCCGCTTTTGGATTGCCTTGCAAATCGACCATTGACGTTACGCCCAGCAACTGGTGGAGCAGGCCAGAGTCTCGCAAATAAATACGAGGATGCTTTACCACCCTTTTGGCAAGGTTGCTATGGTAAGGTTGTACTTGCCTGACCATGTATAAACCATCCAAATAATCCAAATACCTTCGCGTGGTAGCTTCGCTTACGCCTAATGATCGCGCCGGTTCAGCGGCGTTCCATACTTGGCCGTGCCAATGGGCAAGCATGGTCCAAAATCTCAGCATGGCTGAAGAGGATATTCCAATTCCCAATTGGGGCAGGTCGCGTTCCAGTACAGTATTGATGAAATCTCTCCGCCATACCAAGGAATCGGTTTGTGAACGAGCTAAAAAGGATCGAGGAAATCCACCACGCAGCCAAAGGCGGTGTAAATTTTCCTGACCTACTTCCTTCAGCCCAAAGCCGGAAACCGGAATATATTCAAGTCGTCCAGCCAGGGATTCTGAAGCGCCTTTTATCAGGTTTGGGGACGCACTACCAAGAATTAGAAATCGTGTTTTAATCGGGGTACGATCCGCAAGAACACGCAGGATTGGAAATAACTGAGGAACTCGCTGGATTTCATCAATGACAACGAGCCCTTTCAAATTTTCCAGTGCCAGCATGGGCTCCGATAATCTTCGCAGTGAAACTGGATTTTCCAAGTCAAAATAGTTGTCGGAATCGGGTGACAGGAATTGGCGTGCCAAGGTAGTCTTTCCAGTTTGGCGTGGTCCTAAAAGCGCTACAATTCTACTTCGGCGCAGGGCCTTACGAATAGTAGTCATAAGGTCAGGACGCGGTGTAGCTGTTACTGTTACCATGATATTCTGATAATTAGTGTAGGAATATCATGGTGTAAAATCAAGTGGAAATCAGGACCCCTTGCCATTGAAATCGCCCAGGCTACCGGATCTACTGCGGGAAAAAGGAAAACACATGGATCATCCTCCTCCTTGGTGGGACCAAAAGGACCCAGGACGAGGACATCCGAACGGCGCAAGAATATTGGAAAGACTGGCAAAGGCGTAATTCCACCAAGCGTTCCGTTTGAACCGATCTATCATGAACGGCTTCGGGACAGGAAGTTTGCCGCTGTCTATCTTACGGAATGTAGTGCGGATGAAGACCCCAAAATGTTCCTTCTAGGTTTGCGGGATTTAATTGCCGCTCATGGTGGCATGGCACATATTGCCGAATCCGCCGGAGTGAATCGGGAAAGCCTTTACAAGGCGGTTTCTGTAAAGGGAAACCCAAGCATAGGCTACTTAAAACGGATTCTCGAAGTATTGAATATCCGGCTCAAGCTCATTTAGATCGTCGCCATCCAGGGAGATTAAGAATAGTTTTCCATAATACTATCAAACATCAATCCGTGAAGTTCACAGGTACCCTTTGTAAGGTGCCGCGCTCTACCAGCGTAAAAATCCCACGTTTCACTCCCTGCTGAATTTCTTCGATTTTCCCCGGTATCAAATCCACCCCACGAAAAAG
>JAYSRH010000059.1:0-5199 GCA_043721115.1 Fibrobacteria bacterium
GGCTGCCGGATCCAGAAAAATTGCGGTAAGAGAAGTTGCGTCGGATTCCAGTTCCGTTGACCCTTGGAATCGCGAGACAAATACGGAACGGACCTTCCGCAATGTTTGCTTGAGGTCCCACGCCATTTGGGAATCGGGTTGGAAACGCGCGGTTGGCAGGTAACCCATGCGTTTCGTCAAGGCCTGAAATTCAGGTGTGTTTTGGGCCGGGACCCATAAATCGCGGGAATGTCCATGCACCATGCGTAAGGAATTGATTAAGCGCCGGAGAAAAACATACCCGTGATACAGATTCTCGAATTCTTCCGGTGATAATATGCCTTCGGCTAGGAGCACTTCCAAAGCCTTTTCCGTATTGGCTTCCCGTAAAGAGGAGAGCCTGCGGCCATGTTGCAATTGTAAAAACTGAACGGCATATTCAATTTCCACTAGTCCACCAGGGGCATACTTGGCATTGATCAAGCCTGGGCCATCCGTTTTATTATTTGCCTTCAACTCTATTTGCTTATCGCGCAGCAATAAGGTCTTGTCGATTCCAATTTTTCTTTCTCCAAAAACCAAGGCATCTCTGGCACTCATAACGCGAGAGGCAAACCCAGGTGTAGCGGCAATGGGCCTTAATTTCAGCAGGGCTTGGCTTTCAAACTCCAATGCGCCGCCATCTTCTCCATAATAGGCCACCCAACTGTCGACAGTTGTTGCCAGAGGTCCGGCATCACCATGGGGCCGTAAACGCAGGTCCAGTTCGAAAATGCCATCCTTTCTAGCCACGATAAGGGTTCGAATCTCCTGCACCAACAAGGAAAAGAATTCTGCATGGCTAATGGTATTTGCGGTACCAACCGTTTCGCCTGAATTGCCGTAGAGCAGTTGTAATTCCAGGTCCGAAGCATAGCCCAGTTCACGCCCCCCCAGTTTGCCCTGCGCGAAGAGTCCAAAATGGCAAGGGCTGGCCTGTGACCCTTCCGAAACCGGTGCCATCGGTTCTCCATAAATACTGCGAAGGTGATCGTAGCCGAGCCACATGGCGTTTTCCAATATGACATCAGCCAAGTCGCTTAATCCACCGGAAAATTCTTGCAGGGTTTTGTGCGGATGGATGAGATAATCCATATCCAATCGAAATAATTGTAGGTCCTTGAATCGATTTAAGGTTAAAACCTTTTCGGGATAGGTGGGTTGTTGTACCAGCTTCAGAGCCAAGATTTTATCCAGTTCGTCACGTGTGGAAAATTTTTGTCTCTCGTCTCTATCGCGCAAAATCTCGATCAGATCCGGCATCGGAATTTTGATCAATTCTTCCCACAAATAAGGTCCGGCGCTGAGAAGCTTAGCCAATGTGGAGAGGGTGGAAAAATCTTCGAAGGTCGGTAAGTCCGGCCGTTCATTTGTGTTTTCCATCAGAGTGTTGATGAATGCATTGAAGGTTTGCACCGCTACCGGGTAATCGGAAGCCTGGGGCAGGGTCGAGGTAAAACGCTCCATCAAAATAATGGCGACCTTGAGCCGTTCCAAAGTATCGACATTTGCAATAGGGCGACTCTGGCTATCGGTTATATAGATGCGATCTTCAAAACGATCCGCCTCGGATGTGGTGAGGAGTTTTTGAATCGATACGCCTTGCAGCATGAGGGCATTGCTCAGCGAAAAAAGCAGGGCCTTGTGGTCCGTGCCACTCACGGTGAGGACGGTTTGTTTGTCGTCATACTCGTAATGGATTTCCAAGGGAAGTCGCGATGTTTCCAATTTGGTGGCGTTTCGGCTTAAATAGTCGCCCATTCGACGGTATAGATCGAGCTGTAATTCTTGAGTCTGTCGGGATTTCAATAGTTGGATTAAACGGTCCAGGTCGGCGCCGATTTTTGTTTTCAGCGCGTCAGTCAAGATTCCAGGAATGGCGTGTTGCAGAACCAGATAGTCGAGAATGCGAACCCGTTCTCGTCCTGATTTTTCAGCGGTTTCCGAAAAGTCAGAGCCTTTTGAATAGGTAAATACCTTACCGATGCGGATGTCAAAGTCATAGCTGGCAATTAAACCCGTGAGGGCGGCAAAAAAGCCAGGAAGGTCCTCGCCGATTATGGTTAATGCACAATTCAATTCGTCGATGGGAACAAAATCGAGAGCGAAGGATCCGGGAATTTTTAGGGTCCTAATCTTTTCCAGATGCTGAAGAATTTCTTGTGGAGTAAACTCGTTAAAATAATCCGAGTCCAGGTATTGCAAATGATCGTCTACCAAGCGGGAGGGCAGGTCCGCTCCCAGCAGCAAGACCTGGGTTTTCTTTTCGAAGGGGGTCAAAGGCATCGGAAAGTCAAAAAATAGAAATAAAAAAAATGCCTCCCCCTGGGGGGAAGGCTGCTACACATTTGAGGAAAACCTCGAACTAGAAGAAGAGTACGAACGGGTTTATCCGTGGTAATACAACTCGAATTCAAAAGGATTCGGGCGCAATTTCATAGGTTCAATTTCAGCCGTGCGCTTGTAGCTCATGTAGGACTCGATCATATCGGCATCGAATACATCCCCAGCCAATAGCCATTCCTTGTCCTTTTGGAGTTCGGCATGCGCTTCCTCTAGGTCTTTGCAAGTGGAAGGAATATTCTTCAATTCTTCCGGGGGCAACTCATAGATGTTTTTGTTAGCCGGTGCACCTGGGTCGATTTGCTTTTTGATGCCGTCGATCATGGCCATCAGCATTGCGGCAAAGGTCAGATACGGCGAACCCGAGCTGTCTGGGCAACGGAATTCAAACCGACGGGCCTTGTCACCCTTGACATGCGGAATGCGAATGGAAGCGGATCGATTGGTTGCCGAATAGGCCAGATTTACGGGTGCTTCATATCCGGGCACCAAACGGCGGTAGCTGTTGACGCTGGAGTTGGAGAAAGCTTGGATGGACTTGCCGTGTTTGATAATTCCGCCGATGGCCCAAATGGCTTGCTTGCTCATGTTGGCATAGCCGTCGCCGGCAAAAAGGTTTTTGCCTTCTTTCCAAACGGAGGTATGCACATGCATGCCGCTACCGTTGTCGCCCCACATGGGCTTGGGCATGAAGGTAGCCGTCTTGCCGTATTTGGCAGCCGTATTTTTAACTGCATATTTGAGTTTGTGCACTTGATCGGCAGCGGAAATCACGGTTCCGAACTGCACGCCGATTTCACATTGGGCCGTTGCCACTTCATGATGGTGAATTTCTGGAGTGAGTCCCATCTTGATGAGATTTTGAACCATTTCACTTCGGATATCGAACAAGGTATCCTGTGGCGAAGTGGGGGCGTATCCGGCCTTAAAGCCGACTTTATGACCAAGACTGCCTTCGGCGCTGCTGGTCCAGGGGCCTTCACCCGTTTCAATGACATACATGCCCTGACGGGGATCGCTATTGTAGCGGATGCCGTCAAAGATGAAAAATTCGGGTTCGGGACCCATGAAGGCCATATCGCCTATGCCCGTGCTCTTTAGGTATGCGAGAGCCTTGGATGCGATGGAGCGTGGGTCGCGATTGTAGGGCTGCCCGGTGCGTGGTTCGATAATGTCACAGAACATGCCCAAGGTGGGGATGGTGCGGAACGGATCCACAAAAGCCGAACTGGGGTCCGGCTTCATAATCATATCAGACGCTTCAATTCCCTTCCATCCACGTATAGAGGAACCGTCGAATGCCATTCCATCTTTGAACATATCGTCATCGAGGCGGCTTACAGGAAAGGTGAAATGCTGCAAAGAGCCGAACATATCTCCAAACAACAAATCCACAAATTGGACGCTGTTTTCTTTGGCTAGTTTAATGACATCGGATGGGGTCATATCTTCTTCTTTTCCTCTTGCAAATGGTGGTTCAAAAATAAATTCAGGTCAAACTTTTCTAGCAGAAACGGAAAGTAGCAAAAAAGCTTTGGAGGTAATTGATGGACAATAATTGACATTATTTATCATAAAATTACAAATAATCATTTTTGTCAAATTTAATCGCTCCACATCTGGCCTATTTTGCCACTTATAGTCTTAAAGCGAATGATGTGCCAGACCACTAAACTCCATCTTTAAAATCCTGAAACAGCTTACTTGCCTGGGGAGCACGTTGTTGGGTGTACTTCCCTTTATAGTAGCTGATTTTGCCTTCCGGCATCATGAAGTAGACTTGGCCGATGCGCACGTTAGGGTACACCCGAATAGGGTGCACGACTTCAATCTCCAACGTCCATGTTGGGTATTGGCAAACAAGTTGACCCTCCGCATCCGGTAGATAACCCCACCCCACATCTCCAAAACCCGCGGTTATATGGGTGTTAATTCCCAATCGTCCAATAGAACTTCGGCCTTCAAACATGGGCACAAAGCGATGACTGGTGGCCGTTTCATTGCTGCATCCCAAGTAGAGTGTTCCGGGTTGGAGCACTAGTCCTTCTTCAGGAATCGTCACCGATAGCGTGGGATTATCCTGCTTCATATCTAAAACGTTTCCCGCAGCAAGGTCATACACAAGCAGCTTGGGATGGAGTGATACATCATAGGAATTCGGGCCCAGATGAGCAGGAACGAATGGGGAAATATGGATGGCGCCCAGCTCCATCTGACGCACAATTTCATGACCCGTCAAAACCATTTTTACCTCCGTTGGTAAAACTTAAAAATTATAGAGATGGCTTGGGACTTTGCCCAAGGACGCTTTGCTTTTAACTTAAGGGCATGAGGATGTTGTTGATTGCCATCGGGTTGGCCTGGGCCCAGTTGTATAGTGGCGTATGCACCTACCTTGAATTTCAGTTGCCACGGCGGCAAGCGGATACTATTGGAAGGGAATTGCCGTACTACCTCGCTTTTCCTGACAGTGTGGCATTGGTTTCCGTTCACGCATTTTTACAGGCAACGGACTCACAGGCGAAAGCCATGTTGCAAAAGATGGACTGGCAGGCGAAGTCGTTAAATAATAAAGAACGTCGGTTTTTAAACGCCATGCGGTATTTTGTCGACGGTAAAATTCAGGAAGCAGGGACAGAAATGGCGGCTATTTCGACCCAAGTTCCGACAAAATTACGGTCGCCTTTGTTAATCGATCGCGGGCTACTTTTGTTGCTTGGTGGGTTTCCTCTGGATGCAGAAAACACCTGGCGACGAATGCTAAAGGCAGATGGGGAGAGTCAGCCTTGTGCCGAAGGGGCTTGGCGCAATCTTTACTCGTTTTATTTGGACTGCCAT
>JAYSRH010000060.1:0-2087 GCA_043721115.1 Fibrobacteria bacterium
CAAACCAGGATATTGAGGAGCTCGTCCGCCGCTTGGAGTCCTCGCCATACCCGATTGCGGATATTCGAGAAGCCGGCCAGATTCTGGTTGGCGTGCAGCCTCATGACCTCAGTTATAAAATGGCTATTAAATTTTCCGACTCTACCCATGCGCAGGTACGGCACCTTGGCATGGCCATGATGGAGGCTGTCGCTCCGCATTCAGAAGCCGCTCAGGGATTTCTTTCCGGTGCCCGGGAAGCTGCAAGATTAATGCAAAATGGATCCTTGGTCTCGGAAGAAAGCAAGCCAGCCGCGCCGGATTATTCCGCGCTTGGGCAAGTCATTAAAATGATGCTGCGCCAAGGTCGTGAAAATCGGGGAAAAGGTGCCAAACGATAATCCGAATTTGAATTACTACTTTCTCCGATAGTCACGGAGGTAGGTATGCGGTTTCCACCTGGATTATTGGTCTTTAGTACGGTTTTATCCACTACATTGCTGTTGAGTTCCTTTTTAGGTTGCGCCAATCATGGAACGCGAACCGCTACTTTCGGTACTTCAGGAGAATTGCTCTCTCCCGGTGTTTACAGTGCGCAAAGCCAGGATTCTAAGGGGATGGCGACCAAGCTTAGTTTGAATCAAAACAAAACATTTTCGCGAAAGAAATTTCAAGGCCCATGCTTGTTATTGGAGAATCGCGGTGAATGGAAATCCGATCATGACGCCATTGAATTTCACCTAACTGAAGTCCGGAAGCGCAACGATTGCAATACCGAAGATTGGCAAGTAGAAAAAATTGACAGCGCCACTTCGCGCATGCTCCGCAACATTACTCCCAATGCATTTGACGTACTCGATCAGGAAGAAGACGTTTCGGCCCAGTGGGTGCGATTCCTCAAACGTTGATCCAATTTATAAAACGAGATCAACATTTTTTGGGTCAAGCGGTAAGGTTGGAGTTGCCCTTAGGCCGATATATCAGTTCAACGTCCTCCATTTGGGGCACATTCATTAATTGTTTGAGCACTGTGGGCAGGTCAAAACCCTCGAAAAGCAAGGCATGAAGGCCTTCTAGAATATGCATACGGATCTGCAGTTGTTGGGCTTTTTGTTTGACGATGCGGATGGTATTCACGCCTTCGGCTACTTCGCCAATTTGGGCCACGGCGGATTCTAAAGACAAACCTTCTCCAAGCATGCGGCCAATTCGGAAATTGCGGCTCAAGGGAGAGGTGCAAGTGGTTACAAGGTCGCCTACACCGGACAGGCCTAAAAAAGTTAAGGGATTCGCGCCCATTTTGGCTGCAAACCGGCTCATTTCCGCCAAGGCGCGGGTGATGAGCATGCCCATAGTGTTGTCCCCCATATTGAGGGCCGTTATCAGTCCCGTGGCGATGGCATACACGTTTTTGAGCACGCCTCCGAGTTCAACGCCATAGACATCGTGATTGCTATAGACCCGGAAATAGGGGCCGGAAAGTACGGACTGGACCTTGAGAATCACTTCGTCGTATCTGCTGGCAATAACGGTACCACTTGGTTTTTGGGCTGCGATTTCTTTGGCCAAGTTTGGGCCGGATAAAGCGCCAATCTTGAGGCAGCAGGTTTCTTCGCGTAGAATCTCAGTCATCAGTTTAAAGGAATTGGCTTCGATTCCTTTAGTGGTGGAAACCAGGATATGTGCACCATTAACCCAGTCGCCCAATTGATGCGACACTTCTCGGAAGTAGAGGCTTGGTATGGAAATAATTAGCAGCTGGGCGGACCGAGCTACAATTTCCAGATCGTGCGTGGCGGTAATATTGGCATGCAAAGTGCGGCCAGGCAGGTACTTCAGGTTCTGGTGTGTTGCATTGAACGCTTCAGCAGATTCTTGGGTACGATGCCAATGCAAGACTTTATGGCCTTTAACGCCAATCATGTCCGCGAGTGCGCTTCCAAAACTGCCAGCACCCAGTACGCCTATGGTTTCCATTCCATCCCTTTCATGGGCGGGCGTCCAGGCCATAATGATCCAGTCGATTCCGGTAGTAATACAGCAACTTCATATTCATGGTATAAATGCCATCCTGATTCTCTCGTAGGGCTTCTCCATCATGAAAGCTT
>JAYSRH010000061.1:0-5183 GCA_043721115.1 Fibrobacteria bacterium
GACCCAGTGTGTTTTGTCAGGTTGAGGGTAACATTGAAAGTTTCCGCATCTGGAGTGCCCGTTGTCGCACCATTGGTATTCACAATAGTCAGTGCTACCGACTTAGTAAGAATGGCACCGCCGGCCCAGTCATCGGAATAGGTCAAAAAGAGCTTGTCATTAGCGGGGCTATAGTGGAACCCAGTTGGCAACACATTGCCTCCCAAGGCATCCGTGAACTGTAGATTTGCATCGATTTCAGGAGCTACTCCAAAGCCAGCATTGGCCACAGCGGGAGTTTCTACATCCATCGGATCGGTATAAGTTGCTTTGATGAAATCTCCAACTAAAAGCTGCAATCTGCCATCTGCTGTGGAAGTGGTGAGAACAATGTCGACTGGTATAGTGGCAACATAGCGGCCAGGTTTGCCGACAATGGGGACAAGATTCAGGGTCAGGTTATCGGCCACGTGCCCGGAGATAGGCGTGGGCGTAGTAACCAGCGTGACCTTAGGTGTGAGGGTACTGGGTAGTACTTCGTCAACGACAATGAGGTAAAGAGTGGTTTCTGTACCGGTATACTGGTCCACTGTATCCGTACCGTTGGCGTTGTGGGAGAAGTAGGCTCTGCCTTGAACGGGGGCAGGCCTTACAAGAATATGCTTTTCGGCGATATCAGTTGAACCGAATGTGGTGTCGGTCCAGCGTACGATGAGGCTATCATAAAACTTCGCCTCTGTTTTGTTATTGCCAATTGCGGTGGTGGTAATGGCAAATGGAGATGTGCCAGAGAAAAGGTAATTGGTGCCCTGATCCACTTTTGTGCCGAGCACCAAAGTTTCCAGATCCAAGCCTCCCGGCGTGGTATTCGCTTTAGGGCTAAGAGAGGTAAGGCCAGCCCGCGTGGTGGTGACTTTGACGGTATAGGAAGTGTTGAGCTCCGTAATGTAACCCCCTGACAAAGGGTTTCCATTTTGATCTAAAATGTCCAAGGAGGAGGCTACGAACTTTTTGGTATACTCCTCCGTCATCACTTCACTCTTTATGTATCCGGTTTTGTAAGCGATTGCCTTTAGTGTTGTAGTACTAGTGATAAGGATGCCGGTAGTATAGGGTGTGCTGTTGTTATCTGGGGTGGTTCCATTGGTGGTGTAATAGATTTTTGCATCTTCGGGAAGTGTGGCCAAGGTCACGTTCAGTTGCGTGAGGAAGTCTTTGGTGGTTCCAGGAGTCGCCACGGGCTTGGCGACAATATTCCTGTTCAATACAATACTGGTAGTTATTTTACAGGTAGACGCCGTTTGATGCCGTTCCGCAAAGTAAAAGTCCAAAATATATTTTTCATAATCCACAAGTCCGTATTTGGCCGCCGTTGCATTGTCCAGGATAAATGAACTTGAAGTGGCTTGGTGGACGCCTCCAAGATCGATGATCAGCTTTCCATTGACAAAGACCCAGACGTCGTCATCTCCGGTAAACGTGAAAACCTGGCTGGTTCCGGCTAAATAAGTGAACTCTGAGTGAAGTTCCATGGTAAATCCAAAATTATGGGCAGGGTTGGATGAAGGTGTAGTACCGAAAGGTGCTGATTTTAGTGCGCGCACATTATATGCGCCACCCATATTATCCAGTGGGAAAAATGATTGATCATTGAATTCATACAATGGTTCTGCGCCTGTGCCGATGTTAGTGAAAACCAAGTCTGCCAAAAAAGGTCGGTTGACATTCGTGCTTATATCGTCATTAAACCATTGGTCAAAGTAGGGGGTGGCGCCTGGAGGGTTGTCAGTGAAAAAGCGAGTACCTCCTGAACCAAAGGCGGAGATTAATTTGGGATTGCGGTCGTCGAATTTGAATACCGCAGTGTCAACTGTTCCGTTTGTCTGGATAGTCGGATCCACAGTTCCCGTTACCGTACCGCAACAGTAGGTGTCGAAATCCGGATGGGCATTTGGAATGCCTGCCTCCGGTAAATCCCGGAGCTTTGCCGGTATCTTTATTGTATTTGGCGCTTGGCCCAAGGAGGGTGCAAAGCTGGCCAGCACAAATCCCAAAACCATGGATAATGCTGTTACGTTTCTGGAATTCATCATGAATCCTTTGGTGAAAAAGTTGTCCATTCTACATTGTGCGGCGGTAAGACGTTCCACGGTCTTACCTTGGGCTGTTAATTTAAGAAGAATATAACGGAAATGGGCTAATTTGGAGGGCCAATATGCAACATACTGCTCTCATTTTTGGAAGCACCTTGACCTAGACATGTGGCAATTTTAGCGTAAATAGGTCAATTATGTGGAATAGTCGGTTTTTGACTGTGAAATCCAATAAAAAAGCCGGATTTGAGGTCCGGCTTTTGAGCATTTCATACGCGTCACGAACGCCTTGGTATAGGGCTAATTCTTGGTGCGCATGACTCCTGTTCGTGTAAACCGTACTTCGGATTTTACGTTCTTCTCAATAAAGGCAAAATTGACCTTCCAGACATAGACGCCCTGCCCAGCTGTTTGGCCGTTTGCATCTTTGAGATCCCAAATTAGAAAGCTCAACTGGCCCTTATCTGTGGCACGCCAGGGGTTTTTATCTTCCCCGTTCAGACCATAAGCTTGTTCCATGTATCGCACGAAATGGCCTAAGTTGTCGTAGATGTGAATTTGCGCTTTATATGCACCCGAAGTAATAACTTGGACTGCACTAAGGTTCTTAGGCATTTCCTTAGGCGTGGCCACTTCGGCTTTGGTACCCGGCGTTTGTCCCTCCCCGAAATGATTGGCAATGTTCTGTAGTGAACCAACCGGGTCTTTTTCAGTGAATCCGAATGGCGGAATCCAAACAACATTCCAGGATCCATTTTCACCTTGATTGCTAAAGGTTCCCGATTTGTCTACCCGATTGTCATTAGTGACCAGTACAAATCCAGGGGTTTCTGCATCCAGTCCAGCAACAGGTGGAAAGCCCCGGAACCCGCGGATTACCAATTTTGGATTTTCACCGGTCAAAGGCACGCCTAGGTGGGCGGGCTTGTTGTTCAGCAGATCAACATAGGTTCCATTGACTTCCATAAAAATACAGTCGCCTACCAACGGCGTTTGGGAATCGGGAGTGTTGTCTACAATCACAGTCCAAGTTAAGCCGTCGAGTTCATAGCCTGGTTCGCTAAATGTTTGCAGGGGAACGGATTCTTTATATTCGGCGCAGCCTTTGGAGAAACGGAGCATCTTGCTAAAGGTGGCTGTTGTGGTTCTGACTTTTTCTGACAAGGTAATGATTAGCGTATCAGGATTGAATCGCTTTTCAGTTCCGGAATAGTTGTAGGTCTGCAAGTTGGACGGCTTCTTGATGGCGGTAACGATCACGGGGCCAATGGAATCCGCAAGTTTTGCGCGCTGACCGGCAAAAATATTGTCATCTGGAAGCAGGGCGTACGGGGACTGACCTGCTGGGATATCGGTTAGGTTGGCGCCGAATTGTGAGGAGGTAAAGTCGAGCACAAGAACGGAAGAATCTGAACCTGATAAGAAGGAGATCTTGTCAGCGGCCGCTTTTTGACTGAAGGCTTTGCCCACTTGATTCCAGTACACTGAATCCAGAGCCGAGGGCAATCGGCTGACTTTGTGGTCTAGGAAGATATAGACATGGTCGGCGCGGCCGTTTTCGTCCTCATCTTTGACATAGGCTTTGGAAATCAGATTGTAGCTGGAGAGCAGGGAAATATCGGCACTCACCTTGGTACCACCCACGCTGGCGCTACCATTGACCAATACCTGGTTTACTCTATTCGCAATCACAATTTTGGCTTCTACAATTTTTGACCCCTTGAGCGGATCTGCACTTCGAAACAAGAAATCAGTTTTTGCGATGAATTTTCCGGTCAAGACGCCCGTTTCCACGGCTGCAAAGGTTTCCAGTTCACCTTGTGCGGTTGTTAGTGTAACAAAGACCGTATCCACTTTGTCCCGGTTGGGGCTGACGCCTTCGACAACAATCAGAAAATCCTTTGCTTGGGCATCCGATACCGATGAAAATTCGATGCTGTCCTTGGTGGAGGCATAGTACATGCGGCTTTTGGTATTGTCGCTCCAACGAACGTCTGCCGTGCGCTCGTCGAGATAGACTGGGTCGATGTAGGAAACCTTGAGGACATCCGTGATGAGGCATTGTAGCAAGGCATCGCTGTTACTGGGGGTGGCAGTGGTTTCACCTTTGTCCAATAGGGGTTGAATGGCATATTGAGTGCCATTCCATACTAAGGTGACATGGGAAACGATGTCCGTTGAATTCAGGCAGCTTACGGTTGCGGCAATCGATGCATCCCCGGATTTTGTGAAAAGTTGATCCGTGATTAATACGTTGACCTTACCGGTTTCCCGGACGACATCTTTTCCAGAATTGTCCTTGATCACAATGGCAGCGGATTGGTTAGGATACGCGATGAGCAGCTGATCTTGAACCGGGCTACCTGCAAGCGCACCTGCATTGTTGTGCGGAAAGACCGTGGCGGTCAATTCACCGCGGTAATAAGTCTCTAAGGTTCCATTGGCATTGGTGGCAGTATTTTTATCGACCAGTGTCAACGATCCTTCCCAAATGCCCTTGGTGCCAACAGTGCCAGCCTTTAGGGTGAGTACAACGTTTTCACTATCCGAGCCCACCTTCACTCCTGAAACCTTATTGACAAGGTTTAGAATGGCTGTCTTGGTTTTAACAAGCGCATCAATGCCGATATTCCAATCATCCGTATAGCGGAGGAAAACTTTTCCCGTATTGGGGTTCCATACATCCGTGGGAGCCACCAAATTTCCACTGGCGTCGATGAATTCCAAGGTCGCACTTTCCTGCACCTGCTGGGCAAAGCCAACATCGCCTTGATACACATCCTTATAAACAGGATCCACAAAGACGGCTTTAATTTGATCTCCAGAGACGGCAACTTCCGCAATTTTGTCGCCAGGCTTTTTGGCCAAAGTTGTGCTCACGGGAGCCTTGGCGGAAAAGACGCCGGGAGACAATTCTTTCAGAAGCAATGTTTCCAAATCATTGCCAAGTGTGCTGGTGGAAACGTCCACAGTGTAAACCAAGGCAGGATCCTTGGGCCGCGTTTTTACCACTATGAAAAGGCTATCCTGATTGACTGGGTATACTGAGATGCGTGGGCCCCCTTCAGTTAAGGAGAAGTAGACCTCGGCAGCGACAAATGCTGGTTTGAT
>JAYSRH010000062.1:0-14629 GCA_043721115.1 Fibrobacteria bacterium
AGTCCACCCCGTTCTTCGTAAAAAGCCAACAGCAAATCGGTGAGATTTCTCACTGTGTCGACAAGCAGCCATTCCAAGCGCAGCTTGTCCAAAGCCCAGCCACATGCCTCACCGGAAGACAATAGCAATTGCAGCAATTGCCATTCCGCCAAAGCTTCCTCTTTAGGACGTCCTCCCGGAATAGCACCGGCGAAAACGGCAATCATATCCGTATTTTCCGTACCTTGACCCGCTGCCGAGACCACTGCAAAGGAAGCGGGCCCTTGCGGCCGGGCCATTTGAAGCCGAATGCCTTTGAGCCCCAGCTTTCGGCGCACCTCATCCAGGTATTGGTCGCGAACATTAGGAGAAGGCATGGTTTGCAAAAGCCCCAAACACTCCTTAAGCAATTCGTCTTTTTCTTCTGGGCTCATGGCCTCAATGGGTTTGCCTGCATTTCTGAGTAGGAAGGCCACAATGTCTTCGCTGCGGGAAAAGAGTTCTCTTATTTTCTCACCGCCAAATTTTTTTGCATAGCTGTCCGGGTCTTCTTCGGACGGAAGCACGGGTACTTTAACTTCCAATCCCATAATGAGGAGTGGTTCCAAACTTCTCCGTACAGCCTTGCGCCCAGCACCATCTCCATCCAAAAACAGATAAATCTTACGGGCAAACCGGGCTAGGATTTGCACATGATCCTTGGTCAATGCCGTACCCGAAACCGCAACGGTGTTATGAATGCCGGCCTGCCACAATGCCAACATATCCATATAGCCTTCTACAATAACGGCTTCACCCAATTTGTCAATGGCATTGCGGGCGAAATTGAGTCCGTATAGCACTTTGCTTTTATGATAAAAAGGAGACTCTGGTGAATTGACATACTTGGCGGGATGGACGGGAATGGCTGGATCATTGGAAGGCAACACTCGGCCACCAAACCCGATCACATGTCCACTTAAGTTCCAAATAGGGAAAATGAGTCGACCGGCAAATCGATCATAAACGCGGCCACCAGCCGCTTCTCCCAGTATACCAGCCTCAATAAAAGCCTGGACTGGCACCTTTTTAGCATCCGCTTTTTTTAAAATCTTATCGGTAGAAAGCGGAGCCAATCCCAATTGGAAATGTTTGCGGGTTTCCGCATGAATACCGCGTCCGTCCAAATAGGCAAGGACTTCCGAATTGTTTTCCAATTCCTCTTGGTACAGTTGACAGGCAAGTTGATTGGCTGCCAGGGCTTGGCTGGCCTTTCCTTTGTCCTCTTCATCCTTGGAAAAATGCAGATGCTCGGGAATAGTCACGCCTGCGCGCACAGCCACGGCCCGCAAGGCATCGATAAAATCCAGCTTCTCGTATTCCTGCACAAACTTGAGGACATCCCCGCCAGCCCCGCAAGCAAAGCATTTGTAAATGCCCATTTGCGGCGTCACGTTTAAACTGGGACTTCGATCGTGATGGAAGGGGCAAAGACCTAAATACCGAGCCCCGGATTTTTTAAGGGGCACATACTGGCCAATGATTTGAACGATATCCGCGTTTTCTTTAACTTGGAGGATAATGTCGCGGAGTGTGGATTGCATTAAGGGCGCCAAGGCTATTCGGGGCAAATAATACCCATCATTGGCCGCATTCCCCAGGGAAGAATCGTTTCCATCGATATTAAAAAAATCAGTACCCGAGGTCCTGCGGGGCCTTACTGCCAACAATCCGGTGCCTCCTGCCATCATCGGAAAACGTATATGCTTCTTTATGTTGGCCATTATGCCATTCCTCAAGTAAGGCATGCAACTTGAATTTTTTCGGCATTTTTAGGGATTTGCTTTAGACCAAACCGCGCCCTGGAAGTAGGTTTTCGGCCCATGTCTCCATCCCCTGCAAACGACCCAGCTATACCTGAATGTAGCGTAGCCGGGTCTATACTGGTTGCCGGATTGACTGGGGTACCGGGTTACAATGCTTTTTACTTCCTTCGGAAACTTTTCCCCGGCCAGGTGGTGGGAATTGCCTTACCTGAGACCCTGGTCCAGTTTAAAGACATAGATAGCGGCTTGGTGGGCGTGGATTCTGAAAATCCGGAGGAATTGGATCGGCTTTGGACGGAATTCCCTATTCGAACCATTGTGGAAGCCTCGGGTTGGTGCGCGCTGAAGCCTTGCGAACTCGATCCGGCCTTGGGTCGCCGTCTCAATGTAGATATTGGCCTAAATCTTATGCGTGCCGCCAAAAGCCACCAGGCCCGGCTCATTCGCCTGTCCACTGATTTGGTCTTTGACGGGAATCCGTATGAACGGGACGGTAAAACCGTTTTCGGCGATTACCTGGAGGACTGGCCCGTGTCACCGGTGACCGTATATGGAAAGCTGATGGTGGAATCGGAAAGCCGCATCCTGGAGGAATATCCAGAGGCTGCTATTTTACGAATTGCTTTGCCTATGGGCCCATCCTTGAATGGGCATGCCGGTGCCATCGATTGGATTGAATCTCGATTTCGAAAAGGACGTCCGGCTACGCTTTATTTCGATGAAGTGCGGAGCAACCTCTATGTTCAAGATTTAAACCGAGTGATTGCATTATTCCTCGACAATGGCGCGAGCGGGATATTTCATTTGGGTGGACCCAGACCCTTAAGCCTGTACCAAATCGCACAGGTGATCAACAAACTTGGAAATTATCCGCCGGAGTTGTTAATGGGCTGCATGCGGGCGGCAGCGGGCCCCATGCCCCCGCGCGCCGGAAATGTCAGCATGAATACAAATAAATTGATGGCCTTAATTGGGAGCGATGTTGTGCGACCTTGGCCAAGGCAAACCGATCATGTCCCCGCCCACCTGGAGTGGCATCAGAGCCAAAATGAAACCCATTCGAAAAATACCGTGGCCATGCATTTATATGGCTATGGTGCACCAGGAGCATGGGAGCATCCCAATCAGCTTATACCCGAATAAAGTCGGCATTAACGACGGATTATTCCTGTCCACCCGCTGAACCCTTTCCTGATCCTCCACGTACCGGTGGTACGCGCTTATCCCCGGTAGGAGGCGCGATAACGGGAGGCGTCAACTGCGGAGGAGACGGCGGTTGTGCCGGTGGCTGATAGGGTGGTTGAGCAGTCGGAGGAGCCGGTGGTGGCGGAATTGGATTCTGCCAGGGATCATCCAGCTTTGGATAGCTGCCAGGCCAGGCCGGACAGCCCGGAGGACCACCGGACTTATCGCTACCGCCGTATGCCCCGGAACAGCCCTGATAAATGGCACAATACTTGTTCTGACTGGATTTGAAAACATCCGCTGGACAAAAAGCGGTATCGTGGTAGATGACATGTTCGACAGTTCCCGAAGTTGTGCATACGAAGTCAAAGTTTCCTACCTGCGTGTTTCTATCGCAACATTCCGCTCTTTTACTAATGGTCGCGCAAACCAGTGTACGCGGATCCGGAGTACCCCCTTGAGCCAATATTTTCCAGTAACTTTCGCAGCATACATCGAGTCTTTGGCTACACTCCTGATGGATGGTTCCGCATTTCGGTAGTTTGCATAAGTTCTTAACATTGCCCCAACCTGGGACATCTCCGTCTGGCAGAGGCGTGCCGTCACAGTAGGTGCCATTGGCGCAGTCAAAAATATCATTCCACCAACCGCCATCGCACACAGGCGCCGCGCATCCACTGCCATCTTCGTGAACACAGTCATAACAGACGCTCGCGCAGACACTACCCTGCAGACAATTTCCAGAGCTGATCGCATTACAGCAATCCTCCTTAGTTTTCCAGGGCGCCAAGCCGCAAAAATCGGTTCCACAGGAATTTTGCCAGTCTGTCATGGAAACACCACCGGTAAGCGCACAGCGGTACAAGCATTTCTCCTTAAGCCCATCCGCGGGATTCACCAATGGGTCCTTGAAAAACTCTTTCATAAAACCGCAACATTGGCCTTTATCATAACAGGTATACGAGTTCAACTTCACTTGATTGAGCGGGACAACATCCTGCGTCAAGCTTGCTATGCGTTGGCGCAAAGAAGCATAAAAGCTCGCTTCGGCATCGCGCTCCTTTTGCGTTGAAACTTGGCCAAGGCCATCTTTAGACGATATATGCGGCGCAATCAAAGTGGCAAAACGCCGAACTACGGTAAATACATTCTGATTAAGTGTACCCGTTTCCACTTCGAGCCCAACCAAAGTGGAGTCCTGTGCCCCGGAGATAGAGGGACGAGGGATTATTCTGTAGCGGTAAACATATTCGCCCTTGCCTACGGTTTGCGTCGGACTCCAATTCAAATAACCGGCTGAGGGATCACTAAGTGCCGCTACGCTTAGCATGCTCAACTTTTCCGCCGTTTCCGTAACGGCATCCACCAATATTTTTACCTGAGCCGCTTCTTTATGATTAGCCACCACATGCTTAAACGCTTTGGTGCCGACAAAGGCGAGCAGTACAAAAACCAGGAGCCCGGTAATCGCCTCCAGCAGCCCAAAGCCGGATTGTCCGTTTGATTTGAATTTAGCAGTCATATCCTACCACCTTGGAAGTTCCATTGCAGTTGTGCGCAGTTCAAAAGCTTTTCCTTTTGAATCCAATAACTTGGGAAGGGTTGCGATCGTCCACCACCGGCGCCGGAAATTTTGGAGGATAAGCAACACCTAAATTATCGTCATAGCTCCAGGTGACACGGCCCGGTTCCGTATCGCAATCCCATCCCCTACCACAATCATTTTTAGGGCCTTTGGAACCTGGGTTGCGCGTAATTAAAGACCCTTCAAATTTGAATTTCCATGCGCTGCCACCGCTTCGCGCATAACCAAGCACTGCGAAGCCGTAGCTTTCCATAATTTTGTTGGGGCACGTGCCATCCGCCCGGCATTCTTCTTCCGGCTCTCGTCCAAATCCAGATTGCTTGATGCGGCCATCGTCCCAGATATAATTGTTCTGGAAATATTTAGAGAACTGGACTGGGCTGCTTTTAACCGGCAGATTCATTGGATCAAAGATTTCCCGGTGGCAAACATATCCATAACGCCAGCCTGCAACGCCTAAAGCATCCTCGTAAATCAGTTCATCATTTTCAGCTATAACAGCAGCGCGAATCGTTAACTCACGTGAGGAACTTTCATGGATATAGATCCTGTCCTGAGCCACAATCCCCAAGGTTACCGGCATCCCGGAGGCATCCACCTCGCTTTTGAGGGGTCCGATAAAACTTCCATACAAAAAGACATCGTCACCGGATGCAACGGTGATGGGAATATTTTTGAGCTGACCCGTCAAATAAATATCGCCGGGAAAATAGAGCACGGCATTGTCCTTAAAAGTGGCGAGCAGCCTGGAGTAACGCCGCTCCGGTATGCCAAGTGCGATCCAGTCCATCCCGTCCCCACCGGCATCGTAAACTACCGGGCTAACATAAACCACTACGGAATCTCCCACTATGGCAATTCTCGACAGATCCACGGCAACGGCGCTGCCGGCTACTATCACCGGACTGCGGCGAGAAACGCTAAGCGTATCATAACATCCGGCAAAGAGTGTGTCGCATGGCCCCGTGTCTGCGCAGGCACCCGTGGTGTTTTTGTTATTCCAAGCCGGGTTCAAGGGAGACGCATCTTGATCCATGAAGGCGATGCCTCCGTTCTTGGCAAAGTATTGGAAAGATTGGGTGTATTTGCTGGCATCGTACATATAGTTGTCCCATTCATTTACATGCACATTGTTCAAGGTGGGAATGTCGACTTGCTTCAGACGAAATCCAAAATCATACTGGCCAAAATTCGGGTTGATAATGTCGGAGCCCGTGCCCACTAGGCGGGTGAATTTAACTGTAGAGCTGGAAAGGTTAATGTCGCCGGCCACCAAAATTTCTCCGTCCACGGTGGTGCCACCCGTATAGGTCAAGGTGCTATTGCCCTCTACGTACCGGGCATACCGCGCCAAACTTGGGACTCTCAATACCCCTTGCGCGCTTTCCCATCTAAGGGCGAATTGGGTCGGGTCCTTGGCCCCTTGAACCGTAAACTCAATGGAAAGAGGGGTAGCTATGATTTTGAATTTCTGTAGTCGAAAAAAACCTTGGTCGGTAGTATTGAACACCAATTTTTGCCAACCATTTGCCACTTGACCATCCAGAAAGGCCTGCACTTTTTTCGAGCCGCCCTCAGTGTTTAGAGCCGTGACCCTTGTCTTGATAAAATTGAATCCCGCGTCGGCCAAGTAAAACTCCTGGGTGCCCTTCAGATTCTTGGCAGTGTCAATTCTATTCCGGGCGCTACGCCCCATCACTACAAAAAGAACCAATGCCATCACTATGCCCAGTATCAGCACCACGAATAGCACCGCACCCCTTTGGTTCGTGTTCCCGTTAGCCATCGACTGCATCCTAGGATCCATTAGAATCCCCTGACAAAAATAGTTTGGTCGGATTGACGGGCTAAAACCAGATGCGGCGGTGCTCCTGCTTTTGCAGTGAAAGCGAGCGCGTACGAAATTTGACCGGCCTTTTTATCAACCGTTTTTACTTTAAAATTCAGAGAATCACCGATATGCTCGGTAGGCGTGAAATCTCGGACAAATGACGCTACTCCATTTGGGCTTTCCCTGGAAACGCGCAACGTCTTGGTGTTAACCAGGCTGACTCTAATTCTTTCCAATGGAAAAATAAGTGTGCCTTTGGGATATGGAGCAAAAAAATCATCGGCTAGATTTAAGGTGGAATCAGAAATGGAAAGAATATTGGCAACCTC
The DNA here is from genome assembly GCA_043721115.1 of Fibrobacteria bacterium. Lineage (GTDB taxonomy): Bacteria > Fibrobacterota > Fibrobacteria > UBA11236 > UBA11236 > Chersky-265. The sequence goes on from JAYSRH010000062.1 coordinate 6,715, forward strand.
TTGGGCGCTACCGGCATAAATATAGGCATACCCGCCAGTCTTAAAGAGCCAGGGCTTGTCGGTTTTAACCGAACGTATTGTTTTATCAACTACAGGACCTGCCAGGCTGGCCGCGCTACCGGAGAAATTTCCATAAACGATTAAGGAGGAAGAATCCGCGTTTACATCGAACACGCGATGGCCACCATTTACAATATCGGCTGATAATTTTTTATGTGGATCAAAGAAAAGTGAATCTCCGGATACACCACCAGCGATTAAGAAACGATTGATGCACTCCGAGGCGTTGCGAATGCCATCTTGCAGAGAGGATATTTGTTTTTGCTGGGCCAGCCCTTGCACAAATTTTTGATAGAACCGATAGGCAAGCAAAGACACTGCAGTACCGATAACCATGGCAACCACAACCTCAATGAGAGTCATGCCCAGATTGGAAGACTTGGCGAGATGTTTCACCTTAATGAGGCCTTGATTTCGTTAGAAACTTTGAGTCCATTATAAGGGTAGGCCGCCTGCTTTGGCCACCAAAACCCGTTATTTAATTAAATTACCTCCTTTAGTTTACCGATAGTGGCATTTAAACCCGAAGTCTGCCTGGGTTGGTATCCGAAAATTGGGTACCTTGAGAAAATTGCGATGAAAGAAGTTCGAAAAATGAGTAGTTCACCTTCCTTATTCAACAATTCCAAAGGATTTGGTATTCCTTACTTAACCGGCCAAGAAGTCCGGCAAGGCTTTATCGATTTTTTCATCGGAAAAGGGCACCAATACGTACCGTCTTCCCCCGTGGTCCCGCATGACGATCCCACTTTGCTTTTTATCAATGCAGGTATGAATCAATTTAAGTCCGCCCTGCTCGGTGACAATCGCGAAGGCTATCGGCGCGTCGTCAATTCACAAAAATGCATCCGCGTATCAGGTAAGCACAACGATCTAGATGAAGTGGGCCGGGACACGTACCACCACACCTTTTTCGAAATGCTCGGAAACTGGTCCTTTGGTGATTATTATAAAAAGGAAGCCATTCGTTGGTCTTGGGAGCTGCTTACCGAGGTTTGGAAGCTCCCCAAAAATCGATTGTTCGTAACTGTTTACAAGAATGATGAGGAGGCCGAAGGACTTTGGAAATCCGAAACCGATATTTCCCATGATCGGATTATGCGGTTCGGAGAAAAATCCAATTTCTGGGAAATGGGCGACGTGGGTCCGTGCGGTCCCTGTTCAGAAATCCATTTCGACATGGGAGATTTGGCCACACAAGCGGAGACATTTCAAGATCCCGTGGCTGGCGTCAACGGAACCAATGCCAGATATATTGAACTGTGGAACAATGTGTTCATGCAGTCCGAGCGACTATCCGGCGGACAGCTCAAACCGCTCAAAAGTCAGAATGTCGATACCGGCATGGGTTTTGAGCGCATTGTATCCGTCATCCAGGGCACCGGGTCCAATTATGAAACCGATGTTTTCGCGCCGATCATTTCCCGCATCGCAGAACTGTCGGGAGTAGCCTATTCCCAGGGACCGGAAGGAACCCCACACCGGGTTATGGCAGACCATGTGCGCGCCTTGTCCTTTGCCATTGCCGATGGAGCCACGCCTGGCAATGACGGCCGCGGTTATGTCCTCCGCCGCATTCTGCGTCGAGGCAGTCGCTTCGCCCGGAATTTAGGTCAAACCCAACCCTTTTTATGCCGGTTGGTCAGCGTCGTCGCCGATACCATGGGCCAGGCTTATCCCGAACTGCAGCAGCGTAGGGATTATATTGAACAAGTCATCCGCGCCGAGGAAGAACGCTTTATGCGCACCTTGGATCTTGGTCTTGATCGCTTTGCGAAAATCGCCACCGAGGTCATTGGACGCAATACTTTGGTGATTCCAGGCGCAGATGTCTTCACCCTGTACGATACCTATGGCTTCCCAACGGACCTGACGCGGGTACTGGCCGAAGAAAAAGGCTTGACCATCGACGAGACCGGCTACACCAAATACATGGAAGAGCAACGTGAACGAGCCCGTGGGGCGGCCAAATTCGATGGGAGCTTTGCCAGCGATGAGGGTTGGACGCGACTGTCGCCGTCCATTGAAACCGAGTTTGTCGGTTACACAACTCTGGTTACCGAAGTAAACGTCCATCGTTATCGCGAGGTCAATGATCAGATTTTAGTGGTATTGGATCGCACACCCTTCTATGCGGAAGCGGGTGGTCAAGTTGGCGATATAGGCAGCTTAACCGGGCAGCCCGGTCCTGCTGGCACACCATCTGTCCATTTAAGAGTGTTAGATACGATTAAAATATTCGACATGATCATTCACAAATGCGACTTGCTAGGCGGAATTCTAAGCGCCGAAACGCTGAAAGGGCTTCGAGCGGAAGTAGACGCCACCCACCGGTTCAAAATTGTGCGCAATCATAGTGCCACACATCTTTTGCACGCCGCTTTGCGCCAAGTACTCGGTAACCATGTTCAACAGCAGGGTTCACGCGTAGGTCCGGACGGATTCCGTTTTGACTTCACGCACTTTCAAGCATTGACTCAGGAGGAAATCCACAAAGTTGAACGGCTTGTCAATTTAAATATTCAGGGAAACAGCTCCATCGATGTGTCCGTTCACGGCATTGAAGAGGCCAAGAAAATGGGTGCGATGGCCCTGTTCGGCGAAAAGTACGGCGACCGCGTTCGCGTCATTCAAATGGGTGAGTTCAGTATGGAGCTGTGTGGGGGAACCCATGCTTCGGCAACTGGTGAAATCGGCATTCTAAAAATTCTTTCCGAAAGCTCCATTGCGTCCGGAGTCCGCCGTGTGGAAGCCATAAGCGGTTTGGGTGCGCTGGAATTGATGCAAAGTCAATTCCAAACACTGGCAGAAATTTCCAAGGTTTTTAAAGCCAAGCCCGGACAGGAAGCAGAAAAAGCGCTCGAATCCGCTGCACGCATCAAAGTGCTGGAAAAGGAAGTCCTCGATCTCAGGCTCGCGCAAGCACGCTTGCAGGCCGTGTCATTAGTGGCTGAACACGGTAAGCTTCTCCATGGGACCACTTGCCTTATCGAGAACCTTGATGAAAAAACAGTTCCGAAAGAAAACATGGCCGCATTGATAGAAGGCTTGGCTGCGTGTCTACGCAATGGCATAGCCTTGCTGACCTACACGACCCATGACACCCTGTCCATCTATGCCGTCTGCGGCAAGGAAGCCCAGGCTAAAGTCAAGGCGGGTGATTTGGTCAAGGCAGTGGGTGCAGTGGCTGATGCCCGCGGGGGCGGCAAGCCCGACCGGGCCCAGGCTGGTTCCAAGAGTCCGGAAAAATTCGGTCTAGTTTTGGCCGAAGCAGAAAAATGGCTAAATCAAATGTTGCAAACTTTGCAAACGTTGGGGGGATAATGGCTCAGGGTCCTATCGAAACGCGTCTCATCCAATCATTGGAAAAAGTCCGAGCTCTTTTTTTCGTCCTGCTCGATCCCGATTCTGCCAGCGCCGATTCCATTATCGAGTCCGGCTTGCGTGCGGCCAAACAGGGTGCGGACGCACTCCTATTGGGAGGATCGTTTATCGGCAATCCCAATTTCACTAAAATTGCCGCGGGCCTCAAAAAGGAAACGCAAATACCCATCATTCTTTTCCCCGGAGGTTGCTCGCATGTTACCCCAGGTCCAGACGCTATTCTATTCACCACTCTCATCAGCGGACGCAATCCCCAGTATTTGATTGACGAACAGGTGAAAGGCGCCGTGCTGGTGCGCGGACTTAAAATGGAAGCTTTTCCTACTGCCTACATGCTGATAGAATCAGGACGCACCACAGCCGTTGAATTCATCAGCAATACGCGCCCCATCCCTGCCGATAAGGCCGCTATCGCCGCGGCCCATGCCATGGCTGCTGAACTGATGGGACAGCGCTGGATCTATCTGGAAGCCGGCAGCGGTGCTTTAAACGCCGTGCCCGCGCCCATGATATCCATGGTACGCGCAGCTGTGGAATTGAAAGTGATTGTTGGAGGCGGCATCCGCACTCCCCAACAGGCGCGTGAACGGGTAGAAGCAGGTGCCCACGTAATCGTGGTTGGAAACCATTTCGAAGGCACTCAGAATGAGTCTTTGATCAAAGAGTTCGCGCATGCCGTCCATGGCATGTAGGCAATTATTGCTTTTGGTCGCGGCTAGTCTCCATCGGCAATCAGCCATGGGTGCGGGGCGATTTTAGCTCCAGTATACTTCTTGCGGTAGGCGCTTGGCGACATGCCCATCTGGCGTTTAAACTGACGGTTGAAATGACTGAGATCGTAGAACCCGTTATTGAGGGCTATATCCGAGATGCGGTCATTACTTTCCGCCAGAGCTTGGCACGCAGAGTGAATGCGCACCATGGTGATATATTTCAATGGAGAGATTTTGAATAATGATTTGAATCGCCGCTCGAATTGACTGACGGAAATACATACCAGTGACGCCAATTTGGCCATGTCAATGGTTTCCGTATAATGCCCCATTACATAATCGAATACTTCGCCCATTTCCATGAAATGCCGGGCACCGGTTTCCATCTTTTTGATGTCCCTAGTAAAGCCCACTAGGCCGATGATACGACCCGCGGAATCTCGCACAGGGACTTTAGTACTCGAATACCAATCCGTGGCTTTTCCGATATGAATAACCAGTTCAACAATATTGACCAGCGTTTCACCCTGTTGCAAAACCTGCCTGTCGTCTTCGGTATATTTCTCTGCCAAATGCCTGGGAAAAACATCAAAGTCAGTAAGACCAAGCAGTTCGCGTTCATTCCTAAGTCCACACTTTTCAACAAAAATGGAATTTGCCATTGTGAAGCGGCCTTCCAAATCCTTGGCGAAAAGGAAAACATCCGGCATACGCTCAAAAATTGCCAGGAATGCGGAAGTCACTCCAGGAGCAGTAAAGTCCCAAGCGGGCTTCAACTTCGTTTTAGCTAGCATACTTGATCCAACTTCTGATTTAAAAATAGTCCCTTGAAGGCAGAATCCAAAGAAGCATATAGGCCCTTTTCACCGATTTTTTCGGCCAACCCCGACCTTTCCATCGCCTGCCTTGGCTGCGCATGCACGCCCGCCAATAAAAAACGCGTACCGCGTAACCGACAATGATCACTGATTTGTTCCAACGCATGCAGTCCGGTAGCATCGATATGCCGAACCTCTTGAATGAGCAGAATCAGAGTTTTGGGTGCTTGGCCTTGGATAAGAATGGATTCCTCGAAGCATTGTGCGGCCCCAAAGAAAAGCGGTCCTTGCACTTCAAATACTTCGACCCCTTTGGGAAACTGTCCCTTGACTAGGACATCAGGTTCAGCGTTGATCCTCTGTTCTGCAGCAACAGCAGCGCTTATAGGACTAACCAATACGGATTCAGACATATTGCGCATAAAGAAAAGTATGGCCAGACCCATCCCAACTTCAATGGCAACGGTTAAGTCAACTATAACTGTAAGCGAGAACGTAGCGAGCAGAACAATAACATCAGTACGTGGACTTTTCAGCAAAACTTTGAAGGTTCGCCATTCGGCCATATTGTAGGCGACCATTAACAGAATCGCAGCCAATACACATAAGGGGATAAAGACCGCCATCCTTCCAAACAAAAGCATGATCAGCAGTAGCACTATGGAATGTACCATGCCAGCCACGGGTGTCCTCCCCCCATTCCGCACATTGGTGGCCGTTCTTGCAATGGCACCTGTAGCCGGAATCCCGCCGAACAAGGGTGAAACAATATTGGCAATACCCTGGGCCACCAATTCCATGTTGGAACGATGACGACCGCCAATCATTCCGTCAGCTACAGTTGCGCTTAACAGGCTTTCGATGCCGGCCAGCATAGCAATTGTGATAGAAGGGCCTACCAAATCCGGCAGAGCTGCCCATTGGAAATGCGGAAGTGATGGAAAGGGAATGCTTGACGGTACAGAACCAAACCTGGATCCAATAGTTTCCACTGGAATCTTGAATGCCCAAACCAGCACGGTGGCACCGATCAAGGTTATGAGTGAACCAGGTATCTTACGAGTTACTTTAGGCCAGAAGATTATGAATACTAAACTCCCGCTTCCAATGGCCAATGCCCACATATTGAAACTGGCGGCGTGACTGGCAAAAGCGGCCCATTTCGAAAAGAAGCCTGCTGGCACAGTGGTCATGTTCAAGCCGAAAAAATCCCGTACCTGGGAGCTGAAAATGATAACTGCAATGCCACTGGTAAATCCCACCGTCACGGGATGTGGAATGAATTTGATGAAGGAGCCGAATCCAGCCAGCCCCATTAGCACCAGCATGATCCCTGCCATTATGGTGGCCAACATCAATCCATCCACGCCGTGTTTCTGGATGATTCCAAAAACAATGACGACGAAGGCACCGGTTGGACCTCCAATTTGAACACGGCTTCCGCTGAGTAGAGAAATCAGAAACCCTGCCACAACCGCCGTGACCAATCCTTTTTCTGGCGAGACACCGGAAGCGATTGCAAAGGCAATCGCCAGGGGTAGAGCCACAATGCCTACAATGGAACCGGCCATCAAATCGTTGAAAAAATCTTGCTTTTTGTACCCGTTTAGGGTGGTGATGATTTTAGGGCGTAATGCTGTGCGAGGCAAAGTTCGGGTAGCCGAGTCAAAACGGAGGTTAAAAAAAGAGCCTTTGGTGAATGGGTTTCTCACTAGACTATCATTTTATCATTTGAGTGATCATATTAGGAAATTTTGGTTTTTTAAGCGAAAACTGCCCAAAACCAATTCTTGGATCCATTTTGGGCGCATTCTTAGCAGCCGGCTGCGTCCATCAATGGCTCCGACCCCTTAATTTGGCTATAATTGTGGCTTCTGCCGCTTGACTGGTGCAATGGTCTTAACTAACTTTTGCTGTCTAATTTTTTTAATAAACAGGGTCAGAATGAAAACGGTTACGGTCAATCCCTCGACCATTACAGAAAAATGGTTCATTATCGACGCACAAGACGTTGTACTCGGCCGTCTGGCAAGCAAAGCCGCCGGTTTGATCATGGGTAAACACAAGCCAGCTTGGTCTCCGAATCAAGACCTTGGCGATCATGTCATTATCATCAATGCGGAAAAAGTTGCTTTGACTGGAAATAAACGCGAATCCATGCGTTATTTCAATCACTCCACCCATCCAGGTGGATGGCGCAATTTGACAATTGATCAGGTACAAGCCTCGCGTCCCGGATTCCCGATCCGTCGCGCCATCAAGGGCATGCTTCCCCACACCATTTTGGGCAAGCACATGTCGAGCAAACTTCACGTATACGACGGCATCAAGCACCCACACGAGGCCCAAAAGCCCGAAGTGCTTTCCCTGAAGTAAGACCTTTCCAAGATTTATTAGCTGTAACAGGAGGATTTTATCGCTACCCAGGAAGTTTACCGGGCCACCGGAAGAAGAAAGACCGCCATCGCCAGGGTCATGATCAAACCCGGCACAGGCAAGCGCACCATCAACGAGCGCACCTTCACTGATTTTTTTGCCAATGCCATTCGTGAGATGATTGTAGAACAACCCCTTACCATACTCAATGTCAACAAACAATGGGATGTCATCGTGACTTCCGTTGGCGGTGGCGTCAATGGCCAGGCTGGTGCGGTGCGTCTGGGCATAGCCCGTGCATTGCTTGCTTATAAAGAAGAGTACCGTGCAGCTTTGCGCGAGCATGGTTTGCTCACGCGTGATTCGCGAGCAGTGGAACGTAAGAAGTATGGTAAAGCCGGCGCACGCCGCAGCTTCCAGTTCTCCAAGCGCTAGAACCGGAAGAGTACGAGAAAGGATCAAGGAACAGAATGTCAGTACCCGAAATCAAAGAGATGTTGGAAGCCGGAGTTCATTTTGGTCATCTCACCAAGCGGTGGAACCCCAAGATGCGCAAGTTTATCC
>JAYSRH010000063.1:0-5179 GCA_043721115.1 Fibrobacteria bacterium
GTTACAGTTGGTGAAGAGATTTGCGAAATGGATTCTTTAGACGGCTTGATGGAAACCAAACAATTGCCCACTCCCCATTTCATAAAAATTGACGCAGAAGGTGCTGAACTTAGAATTTTGATAGGTGCCAGAAAATTGCTGATGAGTGGTTCAATCACTGTTTTTCTGGAATTGAATACGGAAACGCTTAAGTCCTTTGGAATTTCCATAGGCCAAATCTGGAACTTATTGCACTCTTACGGTTATACGACTTTCACCCTGGTAGCCAGAAAGTCGGCTTTCAGAGTTGAAACTCGATTGGATTTGGAACGTGGTGTGGAACAACATTTTTCACCCAATTTGCTGTGCCAAAAAACCAAAAAGTAATTTTCGCCCTATGCAGTACTTACTAACTCCAATATTCTCGATGTTCGTTTTGATTTTTGGTTCCGTTCCTATTGCCTGTTTTTGCACCCGAAAAATCAATAGTGGCGAATCCACTGAAAGGATTGTTGGAAAACTCCTGGCTTTTTTGACTTGCTGGTGTTTCGTTGAAGTGTCTATAGCCGTCCTACTTGCTTGGTCCGGTTTATTTACCAACACAATTTCAGTATTGGTCCATCTTGGATTTTTTATTGTGGGACTTTTTTTATGGCGTGGCAATGGGGGTGTCACCACTGGTCCGGGTAAGCTGGAAAGCAATATTAGAATCTCGAAAGCGGCATGGATTCTTATCATACTTTTTGCATTCACTTCGCTTCGTTTATTCTGGAACACCATTATTTGGCCGACAGTGGAAATTGATACTTTGAGCTACCACCTTCCTTTGCTCGCTAAATTAGTGCAAACCGGAAAAATTTCTTTTTTAAACCATTATTGGTTTCAGGAACATTATCCACGACATTGGGAAGCGCTGTGCAGTCTTTTTGCACTACCTTTCAAAAACGACATGTTCATTCTTTTCCCGAATTTGCTGGCGCGCTGTGTGTTTGTCCTTTCCATTGTAGCATTGGCAATTAAGGTGGGTGTGAGCGCTCATCGGGCCATGGCATCGTCTTTTTTGATGCTTACTGCGCCGATCATCAATGGTCATATGGAAACCATGAATGTGGATTTGCCGTTTGCAGCATTTTTTCTGACGGCACTGTATTTTGCAGTAGTATTTTCCGAAACCGGTTCCTGGCCATATGGTTTTCTTTTGGCTATGTCATTGTCCCTGTTTTTGGGAATCAAAAGCACGGGATTGCTATACGGCCTACTCCTAATTGCAGCCATGGTCTGGATGCGAAAGGGAAAATTATTCAAAACGAATGAGTCAAATGGCCTGGGATGGGTGACAGCGGGAATCCTTTTGCTTCCCGGCCTATTCTGGTATGCATACAATCTGGCCCGATTCGGCAATCCAATGGTCGGAGTACAAATATCCTTCGCCGGCCATATTATTTTTCCTGGGTATTATAGTCTTGCGCACTTTTCCAATTTGACTTTGCAGCATGTCTTTCATCCTCTGCGTAAAGGGGATATCCAGTTTCTGTATCATGAAAGTTTGAGAGAGTTGTCCTTTGGATTTTTTATAATTGCAGCATTTGCGATGGTTTTTCTCTTCGAATGTGTTGTTCGGTTCAAGGATTTTATCAAGTCTCCATACTCCCCACTCCTTTTAATTTTAAGCTGTGGGGCATTACTCATTTATTACCGAACGCCTTTTTCCGGCCATTATAATCCCAATGTAAATGAAATGTCGTCCTTTGTAGGGCAAGCTTTTCGGCTGGGGTTTCCATTCCTGGGAATGTTAGTGGTTTTGGGCGCGATCGGAATGCAAAGAATGAAAATACCGGATTGGCTTCTATTAACCCTTGTTTTAAGCATGTATTTATTTTCGACTTGCAATCAGGGAAAAACCAGTTTCTTTGCCAGTGCGGCGTTGGTCACACTTCTTTTTTGGAAATCGGATATTCTTACACGATGGACTTGTTCTGTTATTAATAAACGCGAATATTTTTTGATCTTAACGGGTTTAACTTTGCCGTTGTTGTTGCTCATTGCTTTTCCGCTTCTTGATACTAAAAGAGATAAGAATCGATTGAAGCGATCTTATGGATCTTTGGTGGATTATGTGGATCATAACTTGAAAAATGAAGACGTGATTGCTTTCCCTCTTTCGGAAGCCAGCTATATTTTTTGTGGTTCGCATTTTTCACATTCCGTTTTATATATCCCGTTTCTGCATTCCGATTTTCCCGGTTGGGTAAACACACTGCGACAAAATAATGTGTCCATCATCGGGATAGGACCTTCCACGGTAGGCGCCCAATATGAGGAAATGCGTGCACTATTAACAGGCTCTCCAGACACTTTTGAACCCTTATTTGCCACTGCCCCTGGAATGGAACAGGCACTTTTCCGTCTGAAATACTAGGTACAGCATTCCGTTAGCCAACTGCTTGAATTCCATCTGGAACCGGGCCAGATTGCCTTTCATGGTTGCTCCGGTAAGTATGTGCCTTGTTTGCGGAAACAAGTGTTGAAGAAAAAAGGGCATCTACGTAGGTGTTATCTTTGATGAAAGCTTTAAACGCACCTTTTGCTCATGCATTCTCTTTTTGGCGGTCTTTCTGAGGCTGGAAGACATTTTCGCTTCTAAATCTTGGTTTCCGGCAGCAATTCCAACTATTATTGATTCCCATGTTTACAGCCAATACGTACACGCATAGACGGGAAAAACTAAGGGAAATAGTCGGTTCCGGTTTGATATTGCTGCTTGGCAATGAGGACAGTCCCAAAAATTATCCAGCCAATGCTTACCCCTTCCGACAAGACAGCAATTTGTTGTATTTCTTTGGCATTGACAAACCGGACGTAACCGGACTTTTGGATGTTGATGCGAAACAAGATTTTCTTTTCGGGCAGGACTGTACTTTAGAGGATGTGGTTTGGACTGGACGACAATTGTCCTTGCAACAAATGGCCGAACAGGTTGGTGTATTCGAAAGCGGTTCACTGTCCCAACTAGCGGATAGATTGCAAATGGCTCAATCCCAAGGACGCAAAATCCAGTTCCCGCCTGTGTATCGAGTTGAGCAGGGTTTAAAATTGGCTGGGTTAATCAATCAACCCTTTCCTCAAATTTTAAAAACCATTCATGCTGATTTAATCCGCGGCATCGTTGCACTTAGGTCCATCAAATCAAAGGAAGAATGTTCTGAAATTGAGTCTGCGTTAAAGGTTACCCATCAGGCTTTTGCCGAGATGGCATTGTCCATTGGGGCCGGTGTCTATGAGTATGAATTAGTAGCGATACTGGAAAAGGTATTCTCATCCCATAATCGAGCCGGTGCCTATCCCATTATATTGTCCGTCCAAGGTGAAATCCTGCACAATCATAACCATACCAATCGATTGCAAAACGGAGATCTGCTCTTGGTGGACGCGGGTGCTGAATCACCGTCACATTACGCGTCGGATATCACGCGCACTTTTTCAGTAGGGGACCGTTTCTCAACGGAACAAGCAGTGGTGCATGCCCTTGTACAAAAAGCGCAATCCTCAGCAATCGCTGCCATTAAACCTAGTGTACCCTATAAGGAAATCCATTTGCAGGCGGTCCGTATCATTGCTGAAGGACTCAAAGAAATTGGACTGATGAAGGGAAATATGGAGGAGGCCGTGGCTGCTGGAGCCCATGCGTTGTTTTTTCCTCATGGCCTTGGGCACATGCTTGGATTGGATGTGCATGATATGGAGGGCCTGGGCGAAGACTTTGTTGGTTATGACCACACGGTCATGCGCAGTGACCAGTTTGGGCTTGCTCATCTTCGTTTAGCCAAGGCTTTGCAACCCGGTAACGTTCTCACGGTAGAGCCCGGCATTTATTTTATCCCTGCCCTAATGGATCAATGGGAAGCACAGAAAAAGTGTCAAGCTTTTATTGACTATAAAGTATTGCGTAGCTTCCGGAAAGCGGGAGGCATTCGCATTGAGGATGACGTTCTGGTTACGGAAACCGGCAGCCGGGTACTGGGAAAAAATATTTAATCAACCCAAGATTTTTTATGGGACTAAACTTTCCCATTCCAATTCATACCCTCCGTACTTCCGCATATTGATGACGCCGGTGCTGAGCAAGAGATATTGCCCTTTGATCCCTTGTAAATCGCCTTGTACCAGTGGCTCCCTGTCCAGATTTAGTGAGACGGGCTTTTCCGGGTATTTCAAGACGGGATATTGAAAACGGTGCTCTTCCGCATCGGATAGTTTTTCTCCCGGTAACCCGGATGGCCAGTTGGAAAAAAGTGCGTCGCGTTTGCTTTGCAAATCCACTACTTCACCCTGTGATTTCAACATGAGCCGCCAGTTGGTCTTATCTGCCATGACCTTGCTCAACTGCGATTCCACTTGACCGGATTCGAGTCTGGTTTTGACTTTTACAATGGGCAAAGCCTGTACGGCGCCTTGATCCATCCAACGGGTTTTCACCTGATGTGAGCGTGTGATGCCCACTTTAATTCCGGAAGAGTTGGCCAGGTAGACGGTGTGTTCGATAAAGCAATGAGCCATGCCCCATTCCGGTTCACGGCAAGTGCCCAAGTGATAATGACAAGTTTCCGGCCGCACGATGCACATATCGGTTTGAGCCAGCGTTTGCATACAACGGAAACAATAACCCTGTGAGAAACTGGTTTTAGTGGCCTTTCCACAATGCACACAGAATATCCGACCGGTGAATCGAAATCGAACTGGTTGACCCAAAAGGGGATTCAATGGGATTTTTATGTCGCCGAGAGGCAAAGCATATTGGACGACTTCAGCAGCCGCAGTATGCATTTTATTTATTGTGCCGATGATCGTTTGCATGGCTCGCCAAGATAACAAGATCCCCCAAAATGCGCCTCCGGGCAATTACTATTTCGGCTCCCTCAATAGGATCGGTATCATGCTCAAGTTTTTTGGTTATAAAAAGTGTAGTACGTGTCGCAATGCGGAAAAGGCCCTGGAAAAATTAGGCCGGACCTATCTGTTTATCGATATCACCGAGGAACCACCATCCACAACCGAACTGAACAAAATCATTCAGCAAAGTGGCGCGGAACTCCGCAAATTCTTCAATACCAGTGGCGTGCAGTATAAGGAGTTAAAAATCAAGGACAAGGTTGGTACAATGACGCATGCTCAAATAGTGGTATTGCTGGCCGGGAACGGT
>JAYSRH010000064.1:0-5175 GCA_043721115.1 Fibrobacteria bacterium
AGGTATTCCCGATACGATTTCTGGAAAACATCTGCCACCAGCCGATCTTCTAAACTTATTGGAAAGAATTCTTGCATAGTCAAAAAGTGGAATTAATCCTCGTCGTCGGCCGCTGACTCCTTACCAAATTCCTTGTCCAAATCTTGAAGCACATCTTTAACCTTGGCTTCCGTTTCAGTAAGCACATTTTTACACCGCTTGAGCAATCCAGCCGCCTCCACAACTCTTTCGGCCAGTACGTCAATGGGCACCTTGCTTTGATCGATATCCTCTAGAATTTCGTCCAGCCTTGCAATAGCCTCACTGTAGCTTTGTTTGACTTCCTTCATGTGTTCTCCTTTTTACCGGTAACTCGGCTTTCCACCGTTCCATCGACAAGTTGATTGATTAAAACTCCATTTTCGGGTAGCTGGGCCAAACTGCGTATCAATTGTCCTTTTTGATCGCGGAGCAAACTAAAACCCATTCCCAATAAACGGACTGGATCCGCCGCATGGATCAGCCGATTCTTCAAGTGCAGGGATTCCCGGCATCGTTGCCATTTCTGCTTCCAACCTATCCTGAGCCCCTTTTCGACATGCCCCAATTTTTCATTCTGTCTGCTCAAGAGCAAAACCGATTTGTCCTTGAGGCGTAAATATTCTGTTATTAGCCTATGATCATGATCGGACTTGAGCCTGCTCCAGGCATGTCCGATAGATTGCGTCCGGTTTGCGAATCGCAAGCCCTCCAGGCGAAGGATTTTGCCTGGGCCACGCAGCAATCCAGTGAAATTAATCCCTAAGCGGCGATCCTCCACCTTAAGCGCTTGCCCTGCCAAAGACCCAAGCGTACGCGCCTGTTCGCGGCTACGCAGCTCTTCTGTAGACTTACGGCCTTCCCAGTTGTGGATAAGCAGCGATGCTCGCTGGGATATGTCGTGCCAATGTTGTTGATATTCCATCCGCCAGGTATCGGCGAGAATGGAACTATAATTTTCCAGCTTTGCATAGCAGGTTGCCAGGCGCTCGACTAAAAATTTTGCACAATCTGTCGGCGTAATTTTATCCGAATAAGCCACCAGATCCGCGATTGAATTGTCGATTTCATGGCCGATCCCCGTCAGTACAGGAATTGGACACAATGCGATGGCACGGCAAATATTCTCGGAATCAAAATAAACCAAGTCCGTTTTTGATCCACCGCCTCGGACAATGCAAATAACATCGAGCGAAAGCCTTCCAAGTTTATCCAGAGCCGCCAATACAGTCGATTCTGTAGCTTCACCTTGCATCTTGGCTTCGATAAAAGCGATACGGAACGAAAAACCGGATTGCAACAGGACACTGGTGAAATCATGATACGCGGCAGACCCGGGTGCCGTAATCAGTCCAACCCGCAATGGCCAGTCACTCAAGCTCAACCTTTTGTTGCGCTCCAGCAGCCCTTCCTTCAAAAGCCTTTCCAAAGTCCGCTGGCGTGTGATGCTCAGTTCACCCAAAGTGAAATTTTCGTCTATGCCCGTCACCCTTGGCTGAAACCTTCCGGACGGCACGTAGAAATTCGCCTCGACCTGCAAAGCCACTTTCAATTCCACTCGAAGGACTAGCGGCGTAGGAAGTCGAGCAAACCGTAAATTATAGACTTCCAATTCCGAGGACCAGAGCGTGACTTCCAACACGGCTCGCGGCCGAGTATCCCCTTCCTCGAATTCACCCAAAGTGAGGTAGGCGATTTTGCCGCGCACATTGAGCTGGGTGATTACCCCTTTTACCCAAACCTGCGGAACCTGACTTTTAAGCAGGCGTTCGACACTGCGGTTGTATTGGGTGATGGAAAAAAACTTTTGGCCAGGCGCAGAGTCCGATTTTATTGGTTCCAAGCCCATTTTTCAAAACTATAAAATAAGCACCCGGATTCGTTTATTCCTTCCCTACCGCAGCTCTATCCGTACTGAAATCCTTGCATCCTCCCCCATCAAATGGTAATTTTTCTACGAAACGCCAATCAGGAGCCGAGAAATGCCCATTGTCAATTACAAGACCTACATCAACATGTTGGAAACCGCCAACAAAAACAAATACGCCTATCCGGCTATCAATGTGTCCAGCATGGAAACAGCAAATGCCGCCCTGGTCGGTTTTGCCGAAGCCAAATCCGACGGCATCATCCAAGTGTCCACGGGCGGCGGCGAACACGCCTCCGGCACCGGCGTCAAAGATATGGTGCTTGGCGCCATTTCCCTCGCCAACCATGTCCATCTCATGGCCGCAAAATACAATGTCAACATCGCCCTCCACACCGATCATTGCCAACCCAAAAAGGTCGACACCTTTCTCAAACCCCTAATCGCTGAAACCGCCCGTCGTCGCGCCAAAGGTGAAGCAAACCTGTTCAACAGCCATATGTTCGATGGCTCCGAATTGCCCCTGGACCAGAACATGAAAATTGCCAAGGAACTCATGGTCCTGTGCGCCCAAAACGAAATTATCCTGGAAGTCGAAGCCGGCGTAGTCGGTGGCGAAGAAGACGGCATGAACAACGAACACCTCCCCGCCGACAAACTCTACACGACGCCGGAAGACATGCTCGGTGTCTACCAGGCCCTAAGCTCCATCCCCAACGCACGCTATATGTTTGCAGCCACCTTCGGCAATGTCCACGGCGTGTACAAGCCCGGCAATGTCAAACTCAAGCCCAGCATCCTCAAAGACGGACAGGACGCCCTCAAAGCAAAGTTCAACGCACGCTTTGACCTCGTCTTCCACGGAGGCTCCGGCTCCTCCAAAGAAGAAATTTCCGAAACCCTGAACTACGGCGTCATCAAGATGAACGTGGACACGGACACGCAGTACGCGTTCTCTCGTCCCATTGCCGACCACATCTTCAAAAACTACGACGGCATGCTCAAAGTAGACGGCGAAGTAGGCAACAAAAAAGCCTACGACCCCCGCGCCTACCTAAAAGCCGGAGAAAAAGGCATGGCCAAACGCATCAAAGAAGCGTGTGAAGACCTCAACTCTGCTGGTAAGACGCTCTACTCTGCCTAGTTAATTGGACAAGTAGTTCCGGATACCGCTCAAATAAAAGTGCCCCTACTCAGGGGCACTTTTCCATGGATTCAAAACCCTCCGTTTAGGCGTAATAGCGCAGTGGATGCACTGAAGAAATGCCACTTAAGTCAGGTCCGTTGGAGGTATATTCCCCCATTCACGGTATTGTGGCTACTTGCCACGTAAATTTGAAGCCATTTCGCTCGCGCGCATTTTTGAATTTTCAACGTACTAGGGGGAACCATTGGTTACACAGGTCCATCGTATTCCGTTCGCAAAGTACCGCTCACTTTTTGTTCATGCCGCACTTTGGGTCTCGCTACTTCTTGCCCCTTCCGCGAGGGCCCAAGCCTTGGCCCTTCCCAGTCCAGATCAAATAGCATGGCAGGATTTGGAAGTCGGGACTTTCTTTCACCTTCAACCTGAAGCCAACCCAATTGCAGCTTCCATCACCTACGCGAATTTCAACGCCGATGCCTGGGCCGACGCCGCGGCATCCGAGGGAGCTCGGTATGTGATCATGGTCGCAAAGCATGGTTCGGGCTTTTGTTGGTGGCCTACTACTACAACGGATTACAGCATCAAGTCCGCGCCATACAAAGCCGGCAAGGGAGATATTGTAGCAGAACTGTTCGCAGCATGCCGGGCGCGTGGGTTAAAAGTCGGATTCTACCTTAGCCCACAGGACGTCCATTTAGGGGTTGGGGTTGGCGGGAGCACACCGGATACCGCCTTGCAGACTCGGTATGCCGCAATTTTCACCCAGCAGATGAGGGAGCTTTGCAGCAACTACGGAGACATCTCCGAAATTTGGTTTGATGGAGGACTCCTTCCCCGCATTATGGACTCCGTGAGGACGATAATTAAAGCAAAGCAACCTCACGCGATTTTGTTTCAGGGTCCGGATGCAACAATCAGGTGGGTGGGCAACGAAAATGGCATTGCGCCATATCCTGCCTGGAACGCCACCGACAATAATACCGGCTTGGGAACTGTCACGGATGGCAACCCGAACGGCAAGTACTGGCTGCCCATGGAGTGCGACGCATCCATAAGCAACGCATGGTTTGGTGGTGTGGTAGAGAATCTCAATACATTGGTGGACCGATACTTCCGTTCAGTAGGCAATGGCCAAACGCTCTTGAACAGTTTTTCACCTAGTCCGGATGGACATTTGGATCTGAGTTATGTCAGCCGGGCTGCAGAGTTCGGGGCGGAGATCAAAAAACGGATTGGATTCCCGCTGGCGCAAACCTCAGGGGAGGGGATCAATCTAGTGCTGGATCTCGGCAAGCCGGTTGCTATCGACCACGTGATCATGATGGAAGACATTGCCTTCGGTGAACGGGTGAGGGAGTATACCCTGGAAGGCATGGTCGGCGGGACCTGGACCCCGCTCGCATCAGGAACTGCCATCGGACACAAGCGGATCCATGCTTTAACTCCTGTCAGCGTATCGCAAGTACGGATAAATTTCACCAAATATGCCGCCGTCCCTAAGATCAGGAGTCTATACGTGACAAAGACCGGTGTAGGTGTAATTGATTCCACACCGCCCTCGGTGCCGGTAGGCCTTACTGGCATTGCAAGCGGAAACGATAAGGTACAGTTGACCTGGAGCGCTTCGGCCGATTCTCAAAGTGGCATTCAGAATTATGTGGTTTACCGGAACGGTGCCAATGCAGGCAAAAGCACGGCGACTTCGTTTCTCGATATGGGCTTGACCGAATCGACTTCTTATTCGTACCAGGTATCGGCCATCAATGGCCTAGGCGCGGAAAGCGGTAAGAGTGCATCTCTGGTGGTCCTTACTTCCGTTGATACAACGCGGCCGAACATCGTCGGAGCGGCTATCAAAGGCGATACGATTTTTGTCACGTTCACGGAAAAGGTCGAGAATACATCCGCGGAAAACGTTGCGAATTATCACCTAAGCAACAATGCACTCATTGGACCGGCGAAACTCCTCTCCGATTCGGTGACGGTGGCTTTGAAGATCCCCCCTGACCTCGCTGCTGGCTCCGAATCCCTTACCTTGTCGGTAAGCCAGATTCGGGATCGAGCAAAAACGGCAAACAGCATTCTCCAGAACACGACTGTGCCCGTCCTCTATGGTCTCGCGAAGTTTTGGAAGTTTGACGAA
>JAYSRH010000065.1:0-5172 GCA_043721115.1 Fibrobacteria bacterium
CCTTTGCATCACTCCGGGGACACAATACAACCCGATCGATTAGTGTGTCTTTCCCCAGATCAATCTCTACCCATTCGGAAGCTTTAGCCACGAAACCAAGTGGATCCGATGTCCAACCTTTTGCGCCGATACCGCCTTTGCGAATGCCATCCGTAAGCTGTAGTTTGCCCCAGTCCGTATTTTCCAATGACGAGGATGCCGAAACAGTCGCATGCAAGGCGAGGTTGCCTGGGGGAACTTGTGCCTTGGCTTGGCCACTCAAAAATAGGTAGGAGACTAAGATAAGTTGGGATACTCGTATTTTCATTCGTGAAATTTAAATAAAACCTACTTTACTGGAATGCCACAGACTAATCGAAAACGTCAAATATATTCGCTGGAGAGCAGTGCTCCTCGGTATGCTTTACATCTATTGGCCCTCGTCCTTTTTTCCCAAGTGTTTTTACATGCGGAAGCCAATCTCACGCGACGATTTACTTTCGACAGCCTGCATGGAAAATATTTGGATTGCCATGTTCATACAGCAGGTATTGGCGGAGGAGGCAGCGGCTGCTTTCTCAACCATCAGCTACAGACAAGCTACAAATACAAGATCTACCTGAAGGCATTTGGCGTGAGCGCTCGGGAGCTCCGGCAACAAGGTGATGGTTTGGTGATGAACAGGATTTCCAAACGGCTTTCAGCATCCAAAACCGTCGGAGCGGCCGTTATACTGGCATTGGATGGGGTTATAAATTCCGCGGGAGAGTTGGATTCAGCTAAAACCCAGGTATATATTCCCAACGGATTTGTCGCCAGCGAAACGGACAAATATTCGAATCTGCTGTTTGGGGCAAGCATCAACCCGAAGCGTAAGGATGCCATAAAATGTCTTTTCCAAGTCATTCAAGATGGCGCAGTATTGATTAAATGGATTCCATCCATTATGGACTTTGATCCTGCGGCTACCGCTTTTATTCCTTTTTACCTGGCCATGAAGGCCGCAGGCATACCCCTTTTGACACATACCGGCAAAGAAAGTTCCTTTGTCGGTGCAAAGGATTCTTTGTGCGATCCGTTTCGCTTGGAGTTGCCCTTGAAACTCGGTCTGACTGTAATAGCCGCACACGTTGGCACGCCAGGGAAAAATCATGGCCAGGAAAATTTTGAACGCGCCTTGATCATGCTGGGTCGATATCCCAACCTCTACGCGGATATTTCTTCTCTTACCCAAATCAATAAATTAGGTTACTTTGGAAAGATTCTGCCTCGACAGGAAATTAAGGGTCGTCTCCTATACGGTACTGATTTCCCTTTGATTGAAACCGCATTGGTCTCCCCATATTATTTTTGTTTTCGTGCCAACCTGGGCAAATTACGCGCGGCTGCAAAGGAAGAAAATCCGTGGGATATGGATGTCGCTTTGAAAAAAGTCCTTGGAGTACCGGACGAGGTATTTACACTAACCGCCAAAATGTTGCTCACTCAATGAAATATGCTGTGCGCTTTTCATGGACACTTCAGAGAAGAACATCTCCAGTATTTTTTTGTTTGGTTCTGCTCAGTCCACTATTACTTGCATCCTGCCTGTTTGAAACAGAATCCGCCCAAAGTAATTATCCCACCCATTTTGATCTGACATTACTTCGCAATGCGGTGAATCCCTTGACGAAATGGTATTCGATGGACAATAGCAAGAGTTTGGTGGGTTTAAAATTCGCTTTTCATTCCACAAATTACGCCTGGGAAGTGGATTCAAATGTTGAAGCCTTTCATTCCCAGTCCGGGGTTTACCCAGCTATTGTAGGCGCGTATTTTGATTTTTTTAGCCAACCTCAAAACCTGAAAATATTTTTGGATGCTGTCCATGCAAAAGGCTGCGTTCCTTACGTCACATTGGATCCTAAGCATTTTTCAAGTACCAATGATTTGCCGGAACAGAAAAAATTCCTTGCGAAAATAATCCAAGGTGAGTTTGATGCAAAACTCATGGAAATGGCTCAAGTGCTGAGGGATTTTAAATTTCCTGTTTTGTTTCGGTATGCGCATGAAATGAACGGTGATTGGTATCCCTATGGCGGCGGAGGAGATGCAAATGGGGATGGCATTGCGGATGGTCCTGCGAACTATGTTTCCGCATGGAGATACACACATGATTTGTTTATGCGAAATGGAACGGTTAATCTTCTTTGGATTTTTTGTCCCAATGCTGAGGACTTTCCGGCAGTGCCTGGGAATCGACCTTTTCGCTATTTTCCGGGTTCAAATTACGTGGATTTGATTTTTGTAGATGCCTATGAGCATCATAAAAAACGAAAGCAAACTTTGGAAGAGGCCCTGGACTATTTTTATAATGAGATGGGTAATTTTTTTGAATCAAAACGTGCCTTAGGCGATTCATTGATGCTTCCATTTGGTGTCGGTGAATTTGGAACAACCCAATCTGATATCGAAGCCAAAGCAAGTTGGTACAATCACGCACTGGGATTTATCGCCGTGGACGACCGCATTAAATTTCACATACTATATAATGTCCAGAATTCCACTGAAGATTTTTCTCTGCAAACTTTAGGTGATCGTGTTAAAGCTGCTTTTCAGCAGGCCCGATTTCAATTGCAGCTTTTTGCTTTCGCGTTGAACGGATAACAACCGGAAATATTTAAAATTATTTTCACAGTTAGAATGAAAGTTGTAGCTTCTCCTTTATCTCAAAACAGCCAGGATTCCTTTCTTCTAAAATTAAACGGAGAATTCCGTGAACGGAATCGGTCCACCGTTTATGACCCTGAACTACCCGCCAATTCGGCGTTCAAATCTTCAAGGTATTTACAGTACGAATTTCCTGCGGCCGAAAGTGAAGGCAATTTTAATTTGAGTTGGTACCCATCTACCCGAACTACTTTTGGTTTGTCTGGCGGTACAGATTATCGGGTGCAGTTTGATTATACCGGAAGTAAAAAAGAGATGACGAATTCACTTGGTAGAATTCCATATCATGATGTGCATCGCCTAAAAATAACGAGCCAATTTTACGGAAATTATTTTTTGAACCCACGTCTAGGTTTACTGAGTGGCATCAACTTTAATAAATCGATTTGGCATACCAAAGAGGGTCTAATGGAGGGCATTCAAGGCGAAAGCATCTATCAGGGCTCAGTATTGGGGAAGTTTCGATTTTTATGACGCTTTTAGTCAATTTTTTCACGATATTCACATAGACTCAGACTGTGGATTACTCTAACTTTTAGCTTTAATTTCAGGAGTATAGTATGGTCGCTTTCATGCGCAATCAGACTTTAGTTTCAAAACCATTCGGAGTGCTTTTTTTTCTCCTTGGTCTTTCCTTTTCAAGTGTAGTGGAAGCGGCGGCTGTATCTACCTACCACATCAATTGTGGAGGCCCCGCCTTTGACGGACCGCGCTGGGTCGATACCGTTGCGGATCCCAATTCTACGGACACAAGTAAAATCCATTGGTCCGGGGACGCGTATTACGTCGGTGGTGGGCCGTATTCGCAACCGACCACCATTAAAAACACCGCTTCGCAACCCTTATTCCAAACGGAACGCTGGAATCCCGATCCACCCGATGGCGTCAAGTACACCTTCCCGGTTCCAAACGGAAATTATACCCTGACGCTGTACTTTGCAGAAATATCGCCAACCGAAGCCGGCGTGGGTTTGCGCGTCTTTAACGTCATGGTCAATGGAAGTGAAATGCTGCATCTCTACGATATTTTCGCCAAGGTTGGGGCGAATAAAGCCACATCAGAATCCAAGGTCGTTTATGTGACGGCAGGCAAAATTGAAATCAGTTTCGTCAACGTGGTGCATCATGCAAAAATTTCTGCCATACAAATTGTGCCGGTCACTGTATCTGGGTTGCAAAAAGCGGAACGGTCCAAGTATTCATTGCATTCCGTTCCAGGTGTGATCGCTGGCAAAAAAGGTGGCTTTAGTCTGTTGGGTAAACCCGTCCTCAGGAAACATTAATTCTGATTCTTAATTTTTTTGACTTAATAATGAAAAAGCCCCCGATTCCTCGGAGGCTTTTATGGAGCGGGTTAAGAGACTCGAACCCTCGACCTTCTCCTTGGCAAGGAGATGCTCTACCAACTGAGCTAAACCCGCTAGACATCTGCACTTAAGCAACTCGATTCTAAGAGATAATCTCCTAGAAACAAGCGGTTAGATTTTAGAAACCGGTGGTGTTTTCGTCAAGGTTTTGGCCCGTCTTTCTTCAGGTTGCGTTCAGCATTTTCCGCAAATCCACTTCAGAAATGACCTTTACGCCGAGCTTCAGGGCCTTTTCCAATTTGGAGCCGGCGGCTTCACCGGCCAGGACAAAAGAGGTTTTCTTGCTTACGGAATCGGTGGTTTTGCCGCCTGCTTTTTCGATCCATTCCTTGGCTTCTTCACGGCTCATGGTGGGGAGGGTGCCCGTAAGTACAAAGGTTTTTCCTGCCAATTCGCTGGTGCCGGGTTCTCCCATATAGGTGAGGGTCACGTCAGCCTTTTCCAGTTTGGCGATGGCTTCATGGGTTTGTGGACTGGCTAAGAATTGCAAAATACTTTCCGCCATGCGTTCCCCGATCTCATGGATCGCAGTCAGTTCCTGGAGCGTGGCTTTTTGCAAAGCATCGAGACTTTGAAAATGTTTGGCCAACAAGGTTGCGCTGGTTCTTCCGATATGTCGGATTCCAAACCCGAACAGTAGTCGATCCAAACCACGCGATTTGCTTTTATTGATGGACTCGATCACCCCTCTGGCGGATTTTTCCCCCATGCGGTCGAGGTCCTGTAGACTTTCTTGATTTAATAGGTACAGGTCCGCGTAGGTTTGAATCAAGTTCGCATCAATCAACGCATCCACCAGTGCTGGGCCGATATTTTCAATGTTCATGGCGGAGCGGCTGACGAAATGGAGAATGGAACGGGAAACCTGGGCTGGACATTGCAGATTTTCACAGCGAAGCGCGACTGCTTCGGAAAGGCGCGCGAGTTCTGCATTACAGACGGGGCAATGGGTAGGGGGGGAGATTGTGGCTGCATCCTTGGGTCTTTTATCGAGCACCACCGAGACCACTTTGGGAATTATTTCGCCGCCCTTTTCCACTATGACATGGTCTTTGAGCATCAGACCTAGACGTTCTATTTCATCGAAGTTGTGCAAGGTCGCGCGTTTAACCAGCGT
>JAYSRH010000066.1:0-2075 GCA_043721115.1 Fibrobacteria bacterium
CGGAAATAATTGAAGGAGACCATGGACAGGTTCACGCCGTTCAACATCACTTCAATAGAAAGAAGTATCATGATGAGACTGCGACGATGAAATACGCCATAACTGCCAATGAGAACCAGCAATAAAGACAGGGCCAGGCAATTGGGAAGCGTGAACAAGGTAAGGTTCATGTGGACCCTTTGCGCCGCGAGAAATTAAGGGCCGCGATAATGCCTACGAGGATAAGAAAAGAAATTAGCTCAAAGGAAACGGTGAGCGGGTTGTGGGAGGGATCTTTAAATAGGAGATCTGCAATTGAGGTTAAATCCCCGAAGCCGGGTTTGGAAACCGGCGCTACCGAAACCAGGGCTGCGGCATGATAAACCCGAGGGATCAAAAGTACGCCAAGCCCCCCCAGAATGACGAGGCCGATGAGGGCGGAAGTCCAGGTTGGATGCACGTTATCCCCACCGGTAGCGGGCGATTCTCCGCCTTTGGGCGAAGGGTTGATCATCATTAAAACAAAGGTAAAGAGCATCATGATGGCACCGGCATACACCAGGATCTGCAAAACGCCTACGAAGGAAGCCTGTAAAAGGAGGTAGACCAGCGAAGTGGGCAAAAAAGAGGCGATGAGAAGCATGGTCGCATGCACCGGGTTTTTAACCAAAACCACGGCAAGGGATGCCAGTAGAATAGCTCCAGCCGATAGGCCAAAGGCGATTTCGACAAGGGGTGAAACTGGCAAAATTCCCTGACCTTATGTTTGCAGCAAAACTTGCGGTAGCCTCTGCGGCCGCCTACAGGTACACTCGATTTAACGTAAAACCTTGATTTTAACGTAATTTTAGAAAGATTGCCAGATATTATAAAGAGGGGCCCCAGCCGGCATCACACCGGCCAGAGCCTTGAACGCGCTACGGAGGACGAGTCCGATACGCGGGGTAGGCCTTTAACATACCTTCGGGTGAAAATGGACGCCGAGTCGTGGCCCTAGTTTTCGCTCTCAAATTGAGAGCATCAACCCGCAATTCTTAGGGCTTCTCCAAGGGCTGGGTGTTATCTTAGGAATTCAATATGAGTCCAGAAGCGCCCGTAGTCACCAATTACCTTGATTTTCGCAGTTATTTGAAGGATTACTTCAGGTATCGCAAGTCCGTGCAGCCTGGATACTCCATGCGCACCTTTGCCCGCAATCCCGCCCTCGGAATTTCCAGCTCTGGATTCATGACAAATCTTTTGAAAGGCAGCCGCAATCTTACCCAACGGCAAAGGCTTCAATTTGTGAAGGCCTTGCACCTCGAGTCTAAAGCCGCCGAATATTTCGATTTCTTAGTGCAATTCAACCAAGCGAAATCACTTGAGGAAAAAAATCATTTCTTCGCTTACCTATCCAAACACCGCGGCTCCCAAGCAAAAATTTTATTGGAAAAACAGTATCAGTTTTTTGCCAACTGGCATCACAGTGTGATTTGGAATTATCTTGGATTGGAGAAGGCGGAGGCCACTCCGGCCCGCATAGCCAAACACCTCGCGGAAAACATGTCCACCGCAGATGTGGAGGAATCCTTGAACCTGCTTCTCGACATGGGGCTGATCAAAAAGAAGGCCAACGGGTACGGCGTCACCGACCGTCACTTGGTAACGGACAAGGTTTTTACCGGACAAGTGGCGAAAGATTACCACAAAGAATTCCTGCGTCTTGCAGCCGGAGCCTTGGATCAATTCCCAGCCGAGCAGCGTCAATTCAATGTGCTGGCTTTTTCGGTATCCAATAAAGGGTTTCTGGCAGTCAAACAACGCATCGATGCCTTTCTCCAGGAAGTGAGGGAAATCATCGACAGGGACGAGGCCATGAACCAGGTGAACATTCTAAACATTCAGCTTTTTCCCGGAGCACGGATTCCATGAATAACCCGCACCTAGGCTGGTCTAAACACACTTCTGCCCTAGTCTTGGTTTTTCTGGTTTTATTCTCTGGTGCGTATTTGGGAGGCTGCAACGAAGGCGGCACCAGCACGGAGGCAGGCAACCCAGGGTTAACTCTCAAAATTCGAGGAACCAAAAGCGATGCGCCCTACCACGGCTTTATCCAA
>JAYSRH010000067.1:0-2067 GCA_043721115.1 Fibrobacteria bacterium
AGGGGTCGTGGGTTCGAATCCCGCCATCCCGACCAATTTTTTTCTTGTACAGTTTGGAAATTGAATTTCCATATTGTACAATTATTCCCATGTACCGCCCCCGCGATTCCGAACGCATCCTAAAGCGTTACCTCCGCCAATACCCCGTAGTCACTGTCATAGGCCCACGCCAATCCGGCAAGACCACCCTGTGCCGGCATCTATTGCCGGAAATGCCATACGCTTCTCTGGAAAACCCGGATACGGCTCGCAGGGCAACTTCTGATCCACGCGCATTCCTTACCGCATTTCCAAAAGGGGTCATTCTGGACGAAATCCAGCGTGCTCCGGAGCTGCTTTCCTACATCCAGGGTATTGTCGACGAGGATGCGCGTCCTGGCCGCTTTGTATTGACTGGAAGCGCGCAGTTGGAGCTTCTGGGAAAGGTAAGCCAATCCCTGGCGGGCCGTACCGCATTGCTCACTTTGTTGCCTTTCACCCTATCTGAGGTTTACTCTAAATCGACCAGAGTGCAGACGGAAGCCCTGTTGTTCCGTGGCTTCTTTCCGCGCGTTCACGCCCAGAAACTCGATGTACGCGAAGCGATGGATTTTTATTGTGCAACCTATTTGGAACGGGATGTCCGAAACGTCCTCCAAGTTCGCGACCTGGGTCAATTCGACTCATTTCTCCGACTTAGCGCCACGCGCACAGGTCAGGTATTGAATGTCTCCGGCCTAGGGTCTGAAGCTGGGGTAAGCAATAAGACTGCTACCCACTGGCTCAGTGTACTACAGGCTACGTTTATGGTGTTTTTACTGCGGCCGCATCACACGAATCTGGGCAAAAGATTGATCAAGGCTCCCAAACTGCATTGGATTGATTCCGGACTATGCGCGTATCTACTTGAGATGCGCACCCCGGATCATATCGCCACGCATCCAATGCGGGGGGCGTTGTTCGAAAGCTTTGTCGCCGCGGAATTGATGAAGCAAGCGTGCCACAGTGGCCGCCGTCCCAACCTTTACTATTTCCGGGACAATCATGGCCTAGAGATCGATTTGCTTATGGATTTCGGCGATAGAATCGTTCCCATCGAAGTAAAAATGGGGCAAACCGTAAATCAGGAATTTTTTCGAGCCCTGGATGCATACGGAAAACTCAATCGAAAAGCCTGGCCGGGTATCCTCGTGTATGGAGGCAAGGAATCCTATGTTGAAAACGGACGCTTGATTCTCGGTTACCGGGATTTGCCTCTATTAATGGGTTATGATGGAAGTCGTGCGCCCGCTGATCTGTTGAAGCGGTAACGGTTTTACCCGCTGACAAATTGACTACCTTTTCCCAATGCTTAAAACACCGCGTTTGGGCCTAATTTTCAGCCTAACTGTATTAGCTCTGGGTGCCACTTCTAGTACAGCTCAAGAGACAGCTCCCTTACCTCGTGAGCAAATTCTCCAAGCCTATAAAGGCGGAGAACTGGACTCGGTACTCCTGTATATCCGCGGAGGCCGTTCCAAAGCCATGTTCAAGGATCGCGCCGACAGCATTCTGGCCTTCAAATGCCTAGGAGTAATTTACGCATCCGACCCAGTGCGACGAGAAAAGGGTCGCTATTATTTCAATATGCTGCTGCGCCTTGACCCCATGGCGTCCATCACGGATTTTTATCCCAGTGAAACCATCCGATCGGTATTTCGCGAGGTACGGGAAGATTTCATAGAATTGCATCCCGAATTGCTGGTGACAATGAAAGCGGTTGGAGAAGCACCCACTGCGCTGAAAGCGGATTCCGCGAAAAAAGAATCCCCCAAACCGGAACCGGTCCTAAAAAAAGAGCCTCACAATTCCAACTTGGTGTGGTGGCTGGCTGGTGGAGCGGCTGTAGTGGCTGGCGCTGGAACGGCGACCTATTTTGTAGTGGCCGGTGACAAGAATCCAAAGGTATACCGCATTCATGATTAAGCGATATTTCAAAAAGATTTCCATCCCGCTGCTACTTGGGCTGGGCTTATTTATTTCATCCTGCATTCAATCCAGTAAATCCGACCAAGTGGAGTTGACGCTCACTAAAATTCCCGCTGGAGT